>NZ_JARPLU010000129.1:0-14988 GCF_032349615.1 Limnospira sp. PMC 1279.21
CTTCTGCTGATAATCAGATTGAGACTTTTCCAGGTCTTTCCGAGTCTGCTGTAGTTGAGACTGAGAGTTTTCCAACTCCTTCTGCTTCTGCTGAAAATCAGATTGAGACTTCTCCAGGTCTTTTTGATGTTGTTGTAGTTGATATTTTAAAAGTTCTTGTTCTGATTCTAATTCTTGGAGGCGAGATAGAGTTATTTTAAGTTCGGTTGGTTTGGGTACTGTGGGAGGTTGGAGGCGAAGATTTTGGGCGATTTCGGAAGGAATTACTGAGGTATTGATTAGGTTGTTGTGAATATAAACCACTTCATACCGAGAGGGATGATAGGGAGTGGCTTGCGCTACGGGGGTGAAATAATGTTCATTGAGAAAGGCGTTAAGTTGCTCAAAAGTTGCGCCACCTTCAAATAGTTGATTTTGGCTGGTAGTGCTGTAAATAGCATCAAGATTTTGGAGGATTTCGGAGGCTCCTGTTAAGGCGAGAAGTTCGGCTCCTTGGATGTCTAAACATAGTATATTATAGTCTTCTGGAAGCAGATTCAGTTCCGTTAAAATGCTGTCAATTGTGCGAGTTTCAACGGGTATTTGCTGAGTTTCGGTGAGGTTGGGATACAGTTTTTTGTATTCTGTTAGTGACAAAATAGAACTGTTAGACTCGATGTTGGTAACGTGGAGAGTGGCGGTACTATTTTGGTCAGCGATCGCCACATGAACTGTCTGAATATTGGGTCGATCGCCTACAGCCATTTTCAACCTTTCACAGGTGACGGGATTCGCTTCTATTAGCAATATTTTCGCATTAGTAAACTTGGCAAAACGTTTGAGCGATCGCCCTTCTCCTGCTCCTACATATATAATACCACGAGGCGTAACTTTATGATCTTGAAAAATTTGGTGTAAGTTAAGTTTCATAGATACCAAAATATACTAAGTAAGTTGATTTCAAACTTTCCCGATAACGCGACCAACATCTAGTTACTGTAGGCTGCCATATAGGGTATAATTAGGAAGTAGGTGTTAATCATCATGAGACATATTCCCGGATTTGCCAAATGCTAAATATCTGAGCGATCGGCTTATTATAGACTTTTATATAACCATCAATAAGTCAGCCATAACCGGAAAATTTTAGTGATGGTTTCCCGTTGATCAACTCCACGCCTCAAAATCCCGAGAAAATTGAGACAAAGACAATAAACAGATAGGGGGATATTCAGCCACCAAACGTCGCTCTATGGGGGTATTGTAGCCCCAGTCAGCCAAAAACAGTTTAACCTGTTGTAGGTCTGTTTGAGCTTGTACAGACAACAAAGTTTTCATTCTGTCTTCAACGAACCAGATCACCGGACTAGGATCAGAAAGAGTCATGAGATCCCGTAGAGTTTGGTGCTTAGGCTGTTTGTGTCCTTTCCCAAAAATCATACCCGGACCGAGAATAATTCCCTGTTGTCCGAGAAGCGATCGCACAAATCGTTCTTCCTTAGTAGTAATTATGCGTAATTCTATCATGTCCTGCTCAAGAATAACCCGAAGGCGATCGCATACCCCCGGATAAAAGCCATGTAAAGCCAACCACCCTGGTAGGTCTGTGGCGATCCACTCATCGCGAATTTGATCAAGTCGAGGGCCAAGAACTTCCGGTGACAAATGTTCTTGTTCCAGCAGTTGACGTGATATACTATGCCAATCGCTGAGAATCTCAGATTCAGTCCACCCCAAAACCAAAGCCCTGATCAAAAGAGGCATTTCCCAACCCGTTTCAATCACAGGTCTAGTGCAGTAGAATCTAGGGGGTAAATCATCCGGTGGGGTAGACTCAGGAGGCGACCAAACTTCGAGATATGTACGCCAAGCCGTCTGAAAATACTCCAGCAAGCCATCACAGAGAACACCATCAAAGTCCAAGGCGAGAAGATTGGGTCTATCTGACATAGTTTTAGTATGTTGTAGGGCAATTTACCGAAATTCTTGAGTTGTTGTGGTAGCTTTTAGTGTAGCATCTAAACAGGTGTGTTAATTAACCCTTGGGGAATTGTCTTTGTGGTTTATACCTCAAACTCAGAGTTAAAAAACCCGTTAACCCCGCCGAAAAACCCGGACTTACCCCTTAACCAAGAGTCGCGGATACAAGATCCCCAACTACTGAGGATAGCCCGACGGGTGTATCATGCTTATTCAGAAGTACACGCCAAACGAATGCGCCGTCCGTCCGGTGTAGCCATTCATCTCCGCAGCTATCGAAGTTTACTGCTTTTCTCCCCCAAACCTGTTTTGCTTCCGGGAGAATGTTTTATCCCCTTTGACCAGATAGAATTAGAGTTATTTTAGCCCAGGGTAGGAACCGCGTGTGAAACCCCCGTGAAAGGTGAGAGTCCAATATGGAGATTTTAGTTGATCTACCAGCTTACTTGATTATATTTGCCCTAGGCGCTTCCATAGGTAGCTTTTTAAATGTCATTGTGTATCGAGTCCCCGCTGGTCTGTCGGTGTGGTATCCTCCCTCACGATGTCCCCATTGTCATACCCGTTTGGGTTTAAGTGAAAATATCCCAGTTTTCGGGTGGTTGTGGTTGCGGGGGAAATGTGGCCATTGCCATGCACCGATATCTATGCGCTACCCTCTAGTAGAAGGGTTAATGGGTGTATTGTTCTTGCTGGTATATGTAACCATCATGCCAGGGACTATAGTACAACTGTTTGGCTTGTGGGCGCTATTAGCTTGGTTGGTGGCGTTATCTCTAATTGATATAGATACCTTAACCCTTCCTAACCCTCTCACCCAGTCAGGTTTAGTGGTGGGGTTGTGCTTTCAAGGGTTACTGGGATTAAAAACGGCTGGGGTGATAGACCAGTTAATGGTGGGTGTTTTGGGGGCGGTGCTAGGATTATGGTTATTTGAAGCGATCGCCTTTTTGGGGTCCATGGCTTTTGGACAGACCGCTATGGGGGCGGGAGATGCTAAATTAGCCGCTCTTATGGGGGCTTGGTTGGGGTGGAAGATGCTATTGGTCGCAAGTTTCATCGCCTGTGGTTTAGGAGCCTTTATCGGCGCAGGAGCCATGGCTGTGGGCATATTAGACCGCCGCCAACCCATGCCATTTGGTCCTTTTTTAGCGATCGCCGCTGGTATAACTGCCCTGTGGGGTGAGATAATAGTATCTATGTATATGGAGTTATTTTTCCCAGTTATCTGAGGTAAAGTGCATCGGGCTTTGTGCCTATCCTAGAGATATATAATGATCGTGTCTTGGATTACACTAAAAACCACTGCTATGCGCTGGGAAGCCGAGTTAATGCAACAAGTCCTCGCCTCCCATGATATCCCAGCACGGGTAATTAGCCTAGGAGTTGGGTCATATATGGGGGTGGGGGGTCCGGCTAAATTGCAAGTACCATCGGAACATTTGTGGACAGCACTACTGCTGCTTAGTCCGGTGGACGAGGAGCCAGAGGAAGCTCAATAAATCATTTCCTCAATCAAACATCAGAACGTATTTTAATTAATGTCTCTATTTGACTGGTTTGCAAATCGACAAAAATCAGTTCCCATTAGTCCCGATCGCCAAGAGCGAGAAATTGCCGATGGTTTGTGGGTAAAATGTGAAAAATGCGGTGCATTAACCTACACCAAAGACTTACAGGCGAATCTTATGGTGTGTCTGCAATGTGACCATCACATGAGGGTTTACAGTGACGATCGCATTAAACAACTGATTGATGAAAATACCTGGCAGCCCATTGCTGCTAATCTGTGTTCAGTAGATCCGCTGAATTTCCGCGATCGCAAACCCTACAGCGATCGTCTGCGAGAATACCGGGAGAAAACAGGTCAAATTGATGCTGTACAAACGGGGACGGGTTTATTAAATGGGGAATCGATCGCCCTTGGGGTGATGGATTTTCGATTTATGGGGGGTAGTATGGGGTCGGTGGTGGGAGAAAAACTCACCCGGATGATTGAATATGGGACTGAGCATCAATACCCGGTAGTGATTATCTGTGCTTCCGGAGGGGCTAGAATGCAGGAAGGAATGTTAAGCCTCATGCAAATGGCGAAAATCTCGGCGGCTTTGGAACGACATCGAGAGAATAAACTTTTGTATATCCCTGTACTAACCAATCCTACTACTGGAGGGGTGACGGCTAGTTTTGCCATGCTCGGTGATCTAATTCTAGCTGAACCCCAGGCAACTATTGGTTTTGCGGGTCGTCGGGTAATTGAGCAAACCTTGCGAGAAAAACTACCTGATGATTTTCAAACTTCTGAATATCTGATGGCTCATGGGTTTATTGATGCGATCGTCCCTCGCACTCAGCTCAAAAAAACCCTCACCCAATTGATTAAACTGCACCGACCACCACAGCCTACCGGAAGACCCTTTGTAAAATTGTCCGACTCTAACTCCCGCAGCCATGTCCATCATTCTGAGGAAACCCAACAGCATCGATAATCTCTAAATCAGTGATTGGATAGTACCCACTACTGCATATAATTGGTGGGTGATGCCGGTTTTGACTAATTGTCATCGGTTTTTGCGGATTGGTCTAGGGCTGAAATGGCCTGCGACTACCATTTGGCGATCGCACAGGTGCTTAAACTTGGCGATCGCCTAGTAATTGCCTACCAACATCCCCAAACCCGTATAGTTGAGGATGTCAAAGCAATTCTCTCCGCCATTGAGGCCACAAGTGATTCAGAATCGTAGATCCAACGATTGACAAAGATCATTTAACACAGGACTATTGAGATAAGACTTCTGAGACAGAATCGCTAAAAACCAGGATCACAACTGCTCAATATTGCCGATTGAGTTGTGGCTGTGGTGCGTTCTATAATCATCTAAAAGTTAAGGAGAACCATGCTAAAAAGGTACATTTGGTTGGCTGTTGCCACTGTATTCTTCACCTTTCAAATGTGGGTGGGTAATGCAAACGCTTTGGAATTGACTGAAGAATTGAGAACCCTTCCCATCAATGCTCAAGGCGATACTGCTGTCTTGAGTCTCAAAGAAATCAAAAAAGGCCAACAGGTATTTAACGCCGCCTGCGCTCAGTGTCATGCGCTGGGTGTGACTAAAACCAACCCTGATGTTAACTTGAGTCCTGAAGCCCTGGCTTTGGCTACTCCCCCCCGCGATAACATTGCGGCTCTGGTTGATTATGTCAAAAATCCCACCACCTATGATGGCTTCATCGAGATATACGAACTGCATCCTAGCCTGAAAAGTGCAGACATTTTTCCCAAGATGAGAAACCTATCAGAAGATGATCTCTATAATGTAGCCGCTTACATTCTCTTACAACCCAAGGTTCGCGGTGAACAGTGGGGTGGTGGTAAATACCTCCGTTAATCTTTCCGCCTGAAAGATTCACCTAACTAAGTTTCTGACTTTAGGTTTTGGTTTTTGGTGGCTACTAAGAAGGGTTACTAACTACTCTGAAATTGTAACCACTAAAGTCCGCGAATTATCTAGGATAATCAGCGGAGCTAAAATCTAAAGTCTCCGATTTGACTGCTGATATTAAATACCTCAAATTTCCATGTTTCGTAACAGTTTTTTGCGCTCTCTACTGCTCTTATTTATCACCAATATAGTAGGATGGCTGATTTTTAGTTTCCCGGTTCAAGCTCAAAATGTTGACCCCTATGTGTTAAGATATCTGACTGATCAACCTGTGGAAATACAGAGCGATCGCCAAGGTGGAACCCAGACCTTTTCGGTGGAGGATCTATCAGCGGGAAAAGTCTTGTTTACGGATAGTTGTTTGAACTGTCACGCTGGTGGTGTAACTATTCCCTATCCGACGGTTTCCCTGTCTCTGGAAGACCTGAAGGGAGCCACCCCTCCGAGGGATACCATCAAAGATTTAGTGGCTTATATGAGGCATCCCGTCAGCTATGATGGTAGTGATACTAACTACTGGTGTCGGGAAATTCCCGAAAATTGGCTTGATGATGCAGAAATTGATAACCTAGCCGCTTTTATCTTACAATCAGCCATAAAAGCACCCGGTTGGGCTAAAAAATGACGGGATTATAGCACATTAATAAACCCGAGTCAAGGGGTGAGTTAATTAGTTTTGCCAGCTAAATATCACCCTTACAGCGGGTTAAATAAATCTGAGCGACCTTATCTTCGGGGTTCCGTTCTAAACAGGATTCAAAAAGTGCGATCGCCTCAGAAATCTCGCCTAAATAATAGTGTAATAATCCTCGCTCAAACATAGTTTTTGTGGCTTGTTTTCCGGCGCGCAAGTCGGGGGGGTCAGCATCAAAGACCTCAAACACAGAAACCATTTCTAATTTACCCTTAACCTGAACATGATCAATAAGGCGGATACCATATTCATTAATATGGTTAAGTCGGACAAAGGTATAGTGAGAGATTAACAGAGACACCCCATAATTTTTAGTTAATCCTTCCAAACGGGAAGCCAGATTAACCGCATCACCAATTACAGTACCATCCATGCGAGATTTTCCCCCCACAGTTCCCAACATCAATTTTCCGGTATTAATACCAATACCAATTTCAATAGGAGGACGATAGGTAGGTTTGGTGGGGTCAGTACGCCGTCGAGTTTTGTTGTATTCTGCGAGTAAGTCAAGCATTCTAATTCCGGCTCGCAGAGCATCATCGGCGCTCTGGCTAAAGAGGGCCATAATTTCATCACCAATGTACTTATCAACAAAGCCTCGATATTCAGCGATCGCCGGTTCTACATGGGATAAATAAGCATTAATAAACTTAAAATTATCCTCTGGGGTCATTTGTTCCGAGAGGCTAGTAAAATCGCGAATATCAGCAAATAAAACCGACATTTCCCGTTGAACATTATCCCCCAGTTGAACATCAACAATACTATCTTTACCGAGATATTGTAGAAATTGGTGAGGAACAAAGCGGAAAAAGGACTGGTTGAGTTCAAATAATTCCGAGGTAAAACGTTCTAATTCTGCTTCAGCGCGTTTGCGTTCCGTGATATCTTCAACAAACCCTTGATAATAGAGAATATCACCATTTTCATCATTAACAATTCTGGCACTTTCAGAAATCCAAATAATCTCACCATCACGATTATAAACCTGAGATTCAAACTTAGAGATTTCGTGGCGCTGATGCAAAGTTTCTAATAATTCATCCCAACGATTTGGTTGAACATATAACTGTTTTTGGACATCAGTTATAGAGGACATGAGTTCCTTGGGGGACTCATAGCCATAAATCTTAGCCAAAGTGGGATTAGCATTAATAAACTTTCCATCAGGGGAAATTTGAAAAATCCCTTCCAGAGCATTTTCAAAGATACTGCGATATTTGCGTTCAGTCTTACCCAAAGACTCAATCAAATTGGCTTGGTCTTGGGTGAGTAATTCTAAGGCGCGGTTCATTTCCTGAAGCTGAAAATTTTGGTCAGTGAGTTGTTTTTGTTGCTGGAAACTGTTAATCGCTTCAGTAATGGTTAAAGTCAAATCTTCATTTTCCCAAGGCTTAGAAATATAGCGATAAAGTTTAGCATATTGAATAGCATTAAATACCCCATCAATATCAGCATGACCTGTCAGCATAATATTCATAGTATTGGGGGATAAATGATGAATGGCTTTTAACACCTCATCTCCCCGCAAACCCGGCATCATATAATCAGAAATGACTACCGCCAATTCTTCCCCAGCTTCAATCAATTCTTGGGCTAATTTAATGCCTTCACTGCCACTCCCAGCACATTCAAACCGATATTTGCCACCCAATGTTCTCCGAAGCAGTCGCCTCAGAGTGTCCAAAATCATAGGTTCATCATCGACACAGAGAATAACTGGTTTGGTCATTAGTCAATAAGGAAACGGGGGAAAATTAAAAAGTGTGCTGATGATTAGGAGCGACCATCTCTGTTTTCCTTGTTTGAAGTCAGGATAGCTGCTTTTTGTACACCCCAAACACACTTTACACCCTAATGCCTCAACTGTTATTGTGCCATTTCCTCAAGTTCGCGGATACGCTGTAAGGCATCCTGATGAGAATCTGAACGTCCCAGTTGTTGATAAAGTTCTGCGGCTTGGCGAAAGTCAGCTAAGGCTTCCTCAAATTCTTGACGACGGATATGACTGAGGGCACGATTATAATAGGCATCAGCAAAACCGGGATTAAGCTCGATCGCCCTAGTATAATCAAGAACGGGATTGGGGCCACGGGTTGGTTCATTCAGCACCAATAGTGTCCGCGCTAATCCCAAATTAAAATAGGTTTCTGGGGAATTAGGATTCAATTCTAAGGCTCGGTTAAAATCAGCGATCGCCTCCCACGCATAACCGCGATCCAACCAACTCAATCCGCGAAAGTAGTAGGTTTCCGCATTTTGGGGAGTATCCAACGACACAGGAGAGGCTTCTAGCGTGTCCGAATCGATTTGTAAATCATTAGGACTTAACTGAGCTTGTGATAGCTGTTCCAGAAACAAATTAATGGGAACGGCAGCATTAAACCCTGTTTTAATGGGGGTAACATCTCCAGAACGAGTTTGAGCAAATCCAAACTCACCTTGACCGTGTAAACCCACCACACGGCCTTGAGAATCAAATACTGGACCCCCACTCATACCACTCCAAGTAACAGCCTGATACCGCAAATTATAGCCTTCTGGGCGATTTTTGGGGCGACTGGTGACCAATCCAGGGGAGAGTTCTGGTTCCCGTGCCGCGCCGGTTAACCCCCCAGTAGCGGGATAAGCATAGACATAAATCTGAACCCCAATCACTACCTGTTCGGAATCGGCTAAAGTGGCGATCGGGTATTCTTGGGTACTTTCAAATCTTACTACTGCTAAATCGGGTTCATCCTTAGTAGTCTGTAGCCTAGTAACACTGGTGACCGGGTGACTTTGACCATCATGGGTGCGGATACTGTAGGCGACATCAGTTGCTTGTACTACATGATTAACGGTCAGGACTGTATAGATATTATCTTGTCTAGCAATAATGACCCCAGAACCGTCTCCGAGGGCGCTATTAATTTGAACTGTAATGGGTGCGGCGATTTCTGCGACTTGCTGGGCGCTTTTAGCAGCTAGGGCGACTTGACAAGTTATGACCAGGGCGGCAGTTGTTGCCATTCCGGTTAAAATGGTTGTCAGGGAATCAAAGCGAGAAAGACCCAAGTTGAACATGGTTATATCCCTAAAATTTAATTAGTT
Organism: Limnospira sp. PMC 1279.21; assembly: GCF_032349615.1. Classification (NCBI taxonomy): domain Bacteria; kingdom Bacillati; phylum Cyanobacteriota; class Cyanophyceae; order Oscillatoriales; family Sirenicapillariaceae; genus Limnospira; species Limnospira sp. PMC 1279.21. Next base: position 9,190 of record NZ_JARPLU010000129.1, read on the forward strand.
AGTCTATGGTAATCTGACGTAAACTCCATCAAGTTTGTTCGGGGTAGTTACGGGAAACAAAGGGTTAAATTATAGTGTGACCGGGTTCCGCTACAGCCTCGGACTTCCTGGCTAGGTTTTATCTATGATAGCCTGAGTGAGTCCTTCTAGGGTATATTCTTGGGCTTCAATATCGACCTTTCCTAGGAGAGTTTGGCAGGTCTGGGAGGTCTGGGGACCTATAGAGGCGATCGCTACTCCGGTGAGTAAATCTCGCCAGGAATCACCCGCAAAGCCTTCTAGGAGTTTACAGAAATTTTTGACAGTCTTGGAACTGGTAAAGGTGGCAATATCAATTGTACCATTTTCTAAAGCTGATTGAATATTAGGATCGATGGTATCTGGACAAGCAGACTCATAGGCGGGAACTTCTACTACTTCCGCCCCTGCTTGGGTTAATTCTTTCACTAATATCTCCCGCCCTCCGGTTTCCACTCTGGGGAATAATAGACGTTTTCCGCTGACTGATTCGGGGAAGTTTTCCACTAGGGAATCAGCGATAAAATCCGGGGGGATAAAATCAGGATTTAGTCCCCATTGTCGCAATACCATGGCGGTTTTTTTGCCGACGACAGCAATTTTTGTATTGGCTAAAATGCGGGTATCTTTCCCACTAGCCATGAGTCTTTCACAAAAGAATGAGACAGCGTTAGCAGAAGTGAGTAATAGCCAGTCAAAAGGCTTTGATGTATCATAAAATGCGATCGCTTTATCCAGGGGTTCCCAAGTAGAAGGAGGCGTGATAATTAGGGTAGGCATTTCTAGGACTTCAGCCCCTTTTTGTTCCAGCAAACTGCGAAACTCGTTGGATTGTTCCGAGGAACGGGTGACTAAAATGGTGTGATTAAGTAATGGACTCAGCATAATTCTTGAGTGGTTTTGGCGAGGCTGTAGATAGGTTTGCAGTTGCACCACATTCCCCACAACTATGACACTGGGAGATAAAGATTCTCGTGATGTTTTATCTACAATATCATTTAACGTGCCAACGATTACCTTTTGATTAAAGCGACCCCCATTTTTAATAATAGCTATGGGAGTTTCAGGCGATCGCCCATGTTGTCTAAGTTGGTGTACAATCACAGGTAAATTTCGCGCCGCCATGAGAATAACTAAAGTTTCCAGTTCCGATAAACTCGCCCAATTTAGGGCTTCCGGTTCATGGGCTGTCATGACTGCAAAACACCGACTCATGACTGTATCGGTGACAGGAATACCAGCCAGTAGGGGGGCGGCCAATGCTGAGGAAATACCTGGAACCACCTCAAATTCACACTTAGCAGCAATTAAGGCTTGAATTTCCGTACTAGCGCGACCAAAGATAAATGGATCGCCGCCCTTGAGTCGCACCACCAGTTTTCCCTGTTGACAATATTTGACTAATAAACGATTAATTTCGCTTTGGGGGGTAGTGACTTGGCTACCCCGCTTTCCCACATATACTTTCAGACAATGGGGCGAAATTAGGGGTATAATTGACTGGTCAACTAGGGCATCATAAACTAGGACTTCAGCCTGCTTCACTAACTGATAGGCTTTGACAGTCAAATAAGCTACATTTCCTAATCCCGCCCCTACTAAATACACTTTTCCCGTGAATTTGGTCATGGTTTCTCTATACTGCACACCTAGTCACATATACTGCCCAAAATCTCTGATTTTCTGATTCTCTGATTCAATAGTACCATTAGCCGGTTTTCAGACTGTCACAGCGATCGCCATATAGGTTAACACCTTCTGCATAATAATGATTACCACCCCTGAGAGATTATACTCTACCTGGTCTTGGGGAATGTCCCGCAGTGTGAAAATTTTGGACTTGAGGGCTTTTAAGTATGAAGTTACCATTTAATTTCGGTTTTTTTACCGCTGGATTTGTTTTGCTTTTATTGCTGACTTTTTCGATACTTCAGTGGCTAAATATTCCCAGTGGTAGTTTTGTGGATTGGATTATCGGTGGCATTACCTTTTGGTGGCTATTGTTAATAGTAACTGTTCCTTGGAATATACACTTTGATGCTAAGGAAGTTCTCGCCGAGGCGGCGGAGTCCGACAAAAAAGGGATTCGGATTGAACCCAGTCAGCGTTCTTATGTGCATAAATTAGTCAGTCGTTCTTTAGGGGTGGCGATCGCCTTACATATAGCTAGTGCGATCGTGCTTTTATCGTTATCATGGGCGGGAATTAGTGTAGTGGGATATATCGGCTCTGTAGCCGCGTTATTACTAACCATTTTACGTCCCTCTCTCCGAGGTTATCAATACTTAGTAACCCGTTTATCAATGGTACGTCGGGAGTTTTCTTATCCCCGCGAGGATGTAGTAGAATTGAGAAATAGAGTAGAAGTTGTGGAGGCTTTATTAGAGGTTACCAAGAAAAGTCTCGACCCGAATAAATCCAATTCTTGGGCATCCCAACAAAACCAAAAACTAGCTTTTTGTCAAAGTGAAATCACCCGTTTAGCCGCCGATATGCAAACTCTCAAAGCCACCAACCAATCCGAACATGAGCGCCTTTCGCGTACAGCCGAAAAGGCGATCGCGCAAATTACAGAAGATGGTAAAATTCTCAATAACGTGAGAGAAATTATCCGATTTTTCAAAGAAGCCTAATCATCCCTTGAAAATCTTTCACTCACTCATACCCACCTCATTAATTATTGATTGCGTTTGGTTATTGTTTATGGAGCTTCTCGCTTCTGTGTCCGTGTCTTGGTATTGGGGGACTTCTCCCGCTTCTGTTTCTGGTTTGGCTCCTTCTCCTGGGTCTGTTGTTTTATGGGCTTCCGGGGCTGGTGCGTCCTTCGTGGGCGTGCGTCCTTCTGCCCGGTCCTTCTCTCGCTGGGTTGGTGTGGTCTGGTTCTCCTCTCGTCGCGCCGCTGTGTCCTTCGGGCGTGCCGTGTCTTCCGAGGCGTTTGGCGGCGGGGTTATCACTGTTCGTCCCTGTGGGGGCTGGTGGGTTGTCTCAGTCCCCGTGTTTGTGGGCTCTGTTCGGGGTGGTCGGTTTGGTCGGAGCTTACCTCTGTCGGTGTGGGCGCTGTAGGGTGCGCCAACAACTATCGGGAAAACCAACTAACTAGGGGTTGCGACCCACGCGGAAAATTCTGTTGGGGGTCCCAACCCAAAAACACCATCTCTCACCTTCTGTTGGGTTTCACCCAACCTACAAAGCTGCTGTTGGGTTTCACCTAACCTACAAAGCCTGCTGTTGGGTTTCACCTAACCTACAAAGCCTGCTGTTGGGTGAAACCCAAGCGACAAAGCCTACAAAGCCTGCTTTTGGGTGAAACCCAAGCGACAAAGTTTAGTCGTAGCGATGATTGGTTGATGTAATTATTCTCATCTTTTGCCACCTTCACATCTGTACAATCGCCAACCTCATCAAAAGACTAGCACTATGATATACTTTGATCAGTATGTCAGGACATTCTCTGATCGGCAGTTTTGGGTTTGCTCAGGTCTGAAGTATAATGCGATTCCAGTTATCTTCCCAAAAATTATCTACTCAAGCCTTACAATGGCGCTATTTTAGCTTGTCTTGTGTCTCTTCTCCCCTTGTCGGTGCTTATTTATTAGGACATACTTCTGCTAGTTTTGGGTGGAAATGCCTGATTTTATCAGCGACGGGTATTCCTTGTCCTAGCTGTGGGATGACTCGTGCTTTTGTAGAAATTGCTAGGGGAAACCTCAGAGAATCTCTCTCCTATCATGGATTGGGAATCGGCATTTTTGTGGGTTTTTTATTGCTCACTATTCATTTATGTATTGAAATTTTAACCCGTCGTTATTTGTCTAGTTCCTTGCATGATTGGTTATTCAAGCATAAGATCGGGTTGCTAGGATGGTTTATGATCGTCTTATTTGGTTATCATGGGATTCGCTTGGCTGTTTTCTTCACAACCGGGGAACTCACCCTAAACCAGGCTTTCATCTAACCTGGGTAATGTCACAAATAATTGCTTAATGTAAACAAAAATTAAACAAATATAAATTAATTCTATAATTTTCCTGAGATGATCCCAATTGGGGCTAGTCTAAAAGAAAATGAGTTAGGGGTTAACATAGATGTCAGAACCTACATTACAGGAAGCCAATAGTAAGAAAGTTGCTGCTGGAGTTTTGGGAATTCTTTTGGGTGGATTGGGGATTCACAAGTTCGTTTTAGGGTATAATACAGAGGGGTTAATTATGCTGTTGTCAACCCTGTTTACTTGTGGAGTAGCAGCAGTAGTTGTAGGGGTAATTGGTTTGATAGAAGGAATTATTTATTTGACTAAAAGTGATGAAGAGTTTTTGCAGACTTATATGCTCAATAAAAAAGGATGGTTTTAACGTCTATAGACTGGTAAAATTCAAAAATCAGTATAATCTGAATATTACTGATTTTTTCTGATTATATTTCCGGCACTTTATCAAAAATGTTGATTAAGAGAAAGGCGATTTTATTAACTGGATTGACAGGAATCAGCCTCCTGTACTTTATAGCTTTTTCCAGTTTTTCGTTTCCGGTATGGATACGCGGTAATCTTGCCTTAATTCCCTTACAGGTGTTGGCTATTTTATACGTTATATACTGGAATAATCGACACTAAAATTGGGGACGGGTAAAATAAAGTTAGCGTCGATTCCCGTTTATAGGATTGGTGAAAGTCCTATGAAGGATACCTACAAAGTAACATAAGGGATGATGGCTAAAGGTTTGGGAAAAGAGGCGATACTGGCTGCTTCCGAGGGCGATCGCCTTTTCCGCAGTAGTATTAAATCTTTCCCCCCTACCCGCCTCTTTCCCGTAGTCGTAGGGTGCGACCCACGCGGGAGGTTCCGTTGCAGGTCTCAACCCAAAAACACCATCTCTCACCTGCTGTTGGGTTTCACCTAACCTACAAAGCCTTCTGTTGGGTGAAACCCAACCTACAAAGCCTGCTTATCAGTGAGGAATGGCATGGGAAGTAAATTCGCGAGAGACTTATCAGGAAATATGAATAACCAAGATCTTCATAAACACTTAGCGGTTCTTGAGCTGGAGCCAGGCGCTTCCTTAGAAGAAATTAAAGCCTCTTATAAGGAACTTGTTCAGATTTGGCATCCAGATCGGTTTGATAGCAATTCCAATTTACAGCAACGTGCTCATCTACAGTTACAGCGGATTAATGAGTCATATGAAATTCTCAAAGATTATTGCGAACACAATGAGTATCGAACTCCTGAAGATAGTTCACAGAATGCTAGACAGAAAACTGAGAGTCAAAGATCAACATCCAATATCTTGAAGCGAGTTATAAACATTTTGAACGAAGTGCCAGGAATGACTCCAGCACACCATCGAGATTTCAATCGTGCCATACCAAGATTTAAACTTGGTGATGGTTCAGTGGTGAAAACCTGGAAAAATCCTGTAGGTGTCGATCATGTATTCATTGCAGACAAAAGTGGCAATATGATTTTTGGTGGTTTTGTCGGTTGGATTCATTCAAATGCTCTTCAGGAAGCCATTGACGAAATTCATAAAGACTTCACTTAATGCGATCCTGGCTTCCCCCAGGCTGCGCGATCGCCCAACGACTCCCCAGGGCGATCGCCTTTTCCGCAGTAGTATTAAATCTTTCCCCCCTACCCGCCTCTTTCCCGTAGTCGTAGGGTGCGACCCACGCGGGAGGTTCCGTTGCAGGTCTCAACCCAAAAACACCATCTCTCACCTGCTGTTGGGTTTCACCTAACCTACAAAGCCTTCTGTTGGGTGAAACCCAACCTACAAAGCCTT
>NZ_JARPLU010000013.1:0-11867 GCF_032349615.1 Limnospira sp. PMC 1279.21
CAGCTACCTGAAAGGGGGGCACGAAGCCCCCGTGCTTCAGTCGGGGGTGCTGACTAGAACTACCTCTATTTCTGTCTCAAAGGTACAGCCGTGCTGGAAGCACGGGGTTGGAAACCGATGATTTCCGATGATAACATAGATTTTCGTAATGTTATCAATTTATCTTTAAGGTTCTTTACAGAACTTTGGGTTACGCAAAAAAACTTTACAAAAAACCATTTACAAGAATGGGGGTCTTAGCTTTACTGTTAAGAAATTAACATATAAGACCAAGATTCTTTTAACTCGATGTCAAAAGAAGTCCCACACCACGCCGTTGGGTTAATGAGAGGCAGTGTAGCAAGAGACTGATATCATTAACACACTATTGGCATTCATTGTCAAAAATGTAATCTTATTGAAACTATGCCCAATCCATTCCTAGGTGTCAGGATTCCTTCTGAGGTACACGAAGCACTCATGGCGCGGGTAAAAATCACTGGACAATCCAAGTCCGATCTGGTCATTGATGCCTTGAGATCCTATCTGGGAATATCACCTCAGCAGGAAAAACTTGATCAATTAGAAGTCAGACTATCGGCCTTAGAATTTAAATTGGAACAGTTGGGGGAAGAATCCCATTCAGATGATTAGACCTACCATGAGCCATTTTAATCTGCTCAAATCGGGTGATTCTGGGCGGTTTTCATCTGCCAAATTTTTGGGTTTGATGTTTCCTAATTTGAGGGATTATCAGCTAGGGTAAAGACCGTAAAATAGGATGACCAATGAAGGAACAGCAATGGTCATTAAGAGGGTGAGAAGAAAGCCAACTCGTGTAAAGTCGGAGAATTTATAACCTCCGGGACTATAAACCATGGTATTAGTTTGGTAGCCAATGGGGGTCATAAAGCTACAGGAAGCGGCGAGAGTGACTGCAAACATAAAGGCATAGGGATTTAATTGCAGGGTTTCAGCTACTCGGACAGCAATGGGAATCATGAGTACTACGGTGGCATTATTGGAGAGAATTTCTGTTAATAAAACTGTGATGATAAAGAAAAATGTTAACACCCAATACCCGGAAAGATGACCCCCGACAGACACTAAATTATTAGCCAGCCATTCAGTTGCGCCGGAATTTTCCATAGCAATTCCTAGGGGAATTAATCCGGCTAATAGAAAAATTACATCCCAACGAACAGCACCATACATTTCACCGGGTTTTAGACATCCAGTGGCGACCATCAAAATCACTCCGGCTAAAGCACTAACTAAAATGGGAACTATGTTAAAGGCTGCTAGTGCAATTACGCCTAAAGTAATGCCAATGGCGATCGCCGCTTTATCGGTGCGTAAGTTTTCGAGCTCTCTCTCTTCTAAGACTAACAGTTCCCTAGTGGTTTGTAAACCAATAAAACTCTGTTTTGGGCCTTGGACTAATAATAAGTCACCAAATCTGAGTTTGATTTTTCCTAAGCGTCCTTGGACTAATTCGGCACCGCGACGTATGGCTAATACGGTGACATTATACCGCTGTCTAAAGCGTAAATCTTTGAGGGTAGTACCAATTAGACGGGAGTTGGATAAAATCAAGACTTCGGCGATTTTTTCTTCTCCAGAACTCAGGACTGTTTCTAGGGATTGTTCCCTAAATTTGACATCAGGTAAAAGATCTAAACCTCTTTCGTTTTTAATTTTGAGTAAATCTTCACGGGTGCTACGAATAATCAGAATATCTCCGGGTTTTAAGACTTTATCGGCTACGGGTTGGGGGAGGTGAATTTTGTTGCGAACTAACTCTAATACGTCTAGGTCAAATTTGCGTTGAATTTCACTTTGGCGGAGGGTTTGTCCGACTAAGCTGGATGTATTAGTGACGACTACTTCGCTGAGATATTCCTGCAAATCATAGCTGTTATCGATGCCACTATTCATGCGTGATTCTCGTTTGGGTAGAAGTTTGGGGGCAACGAAGGAAATGTATAATAAACCAATGATAAAGGTTAATAATCCGACACTGGTAAATTGGAAAATATGAAAGTTCTCATAACCTAATTGTTCAGAGATGCCACCAGCGAGGATATTAGTTGATGTGCCAATTACGGTAATCATTCCCCCTAGAATTGAAGCGTAAGAAAGAGGAATCAGGAATTGGGAGGGTGAGTTTTTTTGCTGTTTACACCAGTCTTCGATGATGGGTAGAAAAATAGCGATAACGGCGGTATTATTAATAAAGGCTGAAATGGGTGCGACTAAGCCAACCATCACAAAAAGCTGTTGATTGATGCCGTTTCCTCCCCATTTAATTAGTCGATCGCGTATAATTTGAATGACTCCGGTGCGGGTAATTCCGGCGCTGAGGATAAACATAGCCATAACGGTAATGGTGGCTGAATTGCCAAAGCCAGAAATTCCCTGTTCGGGAGTGACTAAACCCAGGAACATTAATAAAACTGTAACAGCGATCGCCGTTAAATCTACCGGTAGCCATTCAACTATAAAACTAATCAGGGCGAGAACAACTATAGACAGAGTAAGAAAAACTTCCATGGGTGAAGATATGGTAAGGTGGCTGTTCACAAAGGTAACGTTTGATCATACAGCCAATTAGAACAGGTGTCAGGTATAGGGGAGTGAATAACCCTAGACCTGCGAAAAAGGACGATCAGTAGATCGTCCCTTGGGTTAAAGGCTGGGGGCTACAATGAGTTAATTTTTGGATTTGCTATTTCCGCCGCCATTGCTATCATCAGCAACAGTAGCTAAAACTCTTTGGGCTAGTTGTTCGGGGACTTCCTGTAAATGGTCAAATTTCCAGTTAAAGTAACCGACCCCCATAGTTAGCGATCGCAATTCTACAATCAGATCTTGCATTTCCGCCTGTGGTAAATAAGCCGACACCTGATCCCAACCTTTCCAGTCAGCCACAGGTTCATAGCCCAAAATTTGACCACGGCGAGTAGTAATCAATTGGAACAGTTGAGAGGTAAAGTCATTAGGGGCGCATACTTCCACCGTAACAATAGGTTCAAGCAAAGTGGGGTTACATTTAGCCATACCCGTTTGCATAGCCAGCCTGGCGGCTTGTTTAAAAGCCTGTTCGGAACTATCCACAGAGTGATAGGAACCATTAGTCAGGGTGACAGAAACATCAACGACGGGGAACCCTAGGGGACCTTGTTGGAGGTATTCTCGCACGCCCATTTCCACGCCGGGAATGTATTGTTTTGGCACCGCGCCGCCGACAATGGTTTCACTAAAGTTAAAACCTTCACCGCGAGGTAAGGGGGTAATATCTAAATAAACATCACCAAATTGTCCATGTCCGCCGCTTTGGTGTTTGTAGCGCCCGTGGGAGTTGGTATTAGAACGGATCGTTTCTTTATAGGGAATTTGAGGCGGCGAGGTAACTATGGGTAAGTTGTACTTGCGGCGTAGGCGATCGAGGGTTACTTTTAGGTGAATTTCTCCCTGTCCCCAGAGGATAACCTGGTGAGTGTCGGTGTTTTGTTCCCAAGTTAGAGAGGGATCTTCCTCGATCATTTTGGTGAGGGCGGCGCTGAGTTTTACTTCATCTTTGCGATTTTCTGGGGCGATCGCAAATGCCAATACTGGTGGCAAAACCTGGGCTTTCGGTAACGGTGCTTTGAGGCGATCGGGTTGAGTGGTCAAAGTATCCCCGGTTTTGATGCCTTCCATACGCGCCAAGGCGACAATTTCCCCGGTTTTGGCAACTTGCACGCCCTGGGTTTGTTGTCCCAGCAGACGGTACATTCCGGCTGCGCGTATACCATTAAGAACAATGCCCTCGGTAAGTTCTCCCTGCCAGACTCGCACTAGGGAGAGTTTACCACCTTGGGGGGTGTAAAAGGTTTTCAGGACTTGGGCGATCGGGATATCGCTGGTTCCTTTGAGTCCCCGACGTTCGGCGGTTAAGCTGGGTTCTGGGGCTTCTCGGACTAGGGCATCAAGAAGCGATCGCACTCCATATTCTAATTCAGCCGCTCCGAAAAATACGGGAACAATCAAATCCGCGCCCAATTCCATTTTTAGGTCTTTGACAATTTCCTCCGTGGGCGGTTCAATTTCTTCGAGAAGTTCTTCCAAAAGGTGATCATCAAAGTTAGATAATTGTTCTAACATCTCCTGGCGGGCGGCGTGTTCCAGGTCTTTTAGTTCTTCCGGCATGGGAACCGGATCTGAGGCGGCACCAGGATGGTAGTTATAGGCTTGTTCTGTGACCAAATCGATAAAACCAATTAATTCTGAACCTTTGGCGATCGGATATTCTTGGGGAACTATGGGGCGACTCGATACAGTTTTCAGGGCATTTAATAACTCTAAAAAGTTGAGGTTGCAGCCTTCTTCATCAGAGAAAGCCCGATCCATTTTATTAATGAACACAATATGGGGAATTTCCCAATCATCCAAAAATTTGAATAACGGGGATAGGGTGAGGATGCGTAATGGTTCCGGTTCACAAACCACTATTGCTAATCCTGCACCCATCAGGGCGTTATAGGTTTCTTGGGCAAATTCTACCGAACCTGGACAGTCGAGGAAGGTAAAGTTAATGCCGCCATATTCAGTATAAGCGGCATTGATTTCTACACTCATATTGCGATCGCGAGCCTCAGCTACGCTATCCCCGATCCGATTGCCTTCTTTAGCTGTACCTTTACGGGTAATCGTTCCCGTCGCAAACAGCAGACTTTCTAGCAGCGCTGTTTTGCCGCTCAAATAGGGGCCGACAATCGCGACATTACGATTTTCTGATGCAACATTATTTGTCATCTGACGCTCTCCTGAAACCGGATAAATCAATCATTATAACACGGTGGCAATTGTGATTTTTTGAACGAGAAATCATCTCTCGGAAACTTAATATTTTTTCAACAATTCACAACCGGGATACCGTGGGACTTTGCTGCTCTCAGTTTCCCTTAGTCTCCGGCTCATATTAGGATAGATACTTCCGGTTAGGGATTGAGAGTGAACTACCTTTTAATTTAGGATATTTTGTCGCCAATTTTACACCTAGTTAATCAAACACAACATTATTAAATTTTGCGAATTTTTGTAAATCAATATGGCGTTTTTTAAGGTTAATGTAAGATTTGCTCTCAGACAGAATACCCCCCCATAAAGCACTAAGGGGGGGTGAGGGGTTAGAGCAACTAACTGGATAAACCCATCATGTCGCTGTTATCGTGACCGGGGGCTACCATCGGGTAACAGTCCTCATCACGGGTAACCCGAACATCTAGGATCATCGGACCCTTGTGGGATAGGACTTTAGCGATCGCCTTTGGTAAATCTTCCCGTTGGCGGACTGTCATAGCCTCAATGCCATAAACATCAGCTAACCGGGCAAATTCTGGGGTTCCATCTTCCAGGTTAGTAGCCTCATAGCGGTCATTATAAAACATATGTTGCCACTGGCGCACCATTCCCAACCAGCCATTATTGAGAATAATCACCTTAACCCCAATACCATACTGAGCAATAGTTCCCAATTCTTGCATATTCATTTGGAAACTACCATCACCGCTAATACAGATAACCGTATCATGAGGATGAGCCACCTTAACCCCCACAGCAGCAGGTAAACCGTAACCCATAGTCCCTAAACCGCCGCTAGTCATCCAACGTCGGGGGCCATTTTTCACGAATTGCGCCGCCCACATTTGATGCTGACCCACATCAGTAGTATAGAAAGCATCAGGACATTGATGGCTAAGTTCCACAATCACCTCTTGAGGAGAGATACCATCTTCCGGGTGAGGAACCGTCAGGGGGTATTGGTTACGCAATTGATTAAGGTGCGAGTGCCATTCCTGGGTTTGTTCCGGCTTAATTTCCGTTCCCAACTGATAGCTACGTTGTAGCATATCCCCCAAAACCTGTCGCACATCTCCCACAATAGGAACATCAGTAGTGCGATTTTTGCCCACTTCCGCCGGGTCAATATCAATATGAATCACCTTAGCGCTATGGGCGAATTTATCTCCAGTACCCGCCACCCGGTCATCAAAGCGAACCCCCACCGCGATCAGCAAATCACATTCACTCACCGCAAAATTAGCATAGGCGGTTCCGTGCATTCCCAGCATTCCCAGAGATAGGGGGTGATTTTCATCAAAAGCACCTTTTCCCATCAAAGTGCTAGTAACTGGTATTTGGAAGCGTTCCGACAATTCGGCGATTTCAGCATGAGCCCCCGCCATAATTGCACCTCCCCCCACATATAGGAGGGGTTTAGTAGCTTCGGAAATCAACTGTAAAGCCTGATTAATTTGTCGAGGATTTCCCCGCACCGTGGGACGATATCCCACCCGTCGCACTGACCCTGGTTCTACCGGAATATAATCAATTTGAGCATTACCCACATCTTTGGGAATGTCAATTAACACAGGTCCCGGTCTGCCACTACTGGCTAGGTGAAATGCCTCAGCCACAATTCTCGGTAATTCCGAAGGTTCGCGGACTAGATAGGAATGTTTAACAATGGGTAGGGTAATCCCAAAAATATCAATTTCCTGAAACGCATCTGTTCCCAAGGCGCTGCGGGGGACTTGTCCGGTAATGGCTAACACCGGGACAGAATCGAGATAAGCAGTGGCTAGACCTGTAACTAAATTGGTGGCTCCTGGTCCAGAGGTGGCTAGACATACCCCCACCTTTCCGGTACTCCGGGCATATCCATCGGCAGCGTGAGCCGCTCCTTGTTCGTGCCGCACCAGATAATGTTTGATTTCCCCGGCTTGTTCGGCTCTATATATTTCGTCGTAAATGGGTAAGTTTGAACCTCCTGGATAGCCAAAAATATGCTGCACACCGTGGCGGCGCAGGCTATCAATCAGGGCAAAGGCTCCTGTTACTCTTTTTACGGCTTGTTTTTGGTCCTGCATAACATTCTCCATCTCTGATGCCTAGGATAAATTATGGTTGGGATTACCTGAGCAATTGTCATCAATTTTTTATATTTGTGACAATTTCTGATTAATACTCTTGCCATTATTGCCATTTTATGCTATGCCAATAATGCCATCCCTAGCTGATTATCACTGCTATTTTACAGTGAGGATTCCGCTAATATAACTGAATTGGATGGGGTTTGCTGTTGCAACATTAAGCCATATTCTAAACCTTCTACGACGGCTTGATAGGATGCGTCTAGGATGTTAGTAGAGACTCCTACGGTAGTCCAACGCTGATGACCATTACTAGACTCTACCAATACACGAGTTTTGGCAGAAGTTCCGGCTTTACCATCTAAAATCCGCACTTTATAATCGCGCAGTTGAAATTCGGCTATTTCTGGGTAGAAATTTTGCAGGGCTTTCCGCAAGGCTGCGTCTAAGGCGGAGACGGGTCCGTTACCTTCGGCTACTTCTAAAAGTTCGCGATCGCTTACAATTACCTTAACCGTAGCTAGGGAGTTACAGGTCGCCAGACTAGACTTGTCACAATGCACTTGAAAACCGCGAATTTCAAACCACTGTTTCCGAGTCCCCAAAGCTGACCGCATCAATAACTCAAAACTCGCCTCCGCCGCCTCAAATTGATAACCTTGATTTTCCAATTCTTTCAACTGTTGCAAAAGTTGCCTACTGGTTGGATTATCCCGTTCTAGGTTAATACCATAGTTCCGCGCTTTCGCCAAAACATTGCTTAATCCCGACTGGTCAGAAATCACGATTCGCCGTTTATTTCCCACCTCTTCCGGGGCGATATGTTCGTAGGTTAACGGGTTGCGTTCCACTGCCGAAACATGAATCCCCCCCTTATGGGCAAAAGCTGATAATCCCACAAACGGGGCATGGTCATCTGGGGCTAGATTCACCACCTCACTAATAAATCTACTAGACTCGGACAGTTTACTTAATTGTTCATTGGCGATGCAAGAATAGCCTAATTTTAACTGTAAATTAGGTATCAAAGTACACAAATCGGCATTGCCGCACCGTTCCCCATAACCGTTAATGGTCCCTTGAATCATGGTAGCGCCTTCCATGACTGCTGCTAAAGCATTAGCAACGGCGGTTCCTGAGTCGTTGTGGGTGTGAATGCCTACCTGTACTGAGGTTTCACCCCAATTGGCTAGGGCTGTAACTACGGTTTTGGCGATCGCTGTTACCTCGTGGGGTAGTGTACCACCATTAGTATCACATAGCACTAACCATTCTGCCCCCCCGGCTACAGCCGCTTTTAGGGTTTCTAGGGCATATTCTGGGTTGTTTTTATAGCCATCAAACCAATGTTCAGCATCATAAATTACCCGCCTCCCTTGGCTGCGGAAAAACTCGATTGTATCCTGGATCATTGCCAGGTTTTCCTCTAGGCTGGTTTTTAGGCTTTCGGTAACGTGGAGATCCCAAGATTTGCCAAAGGTAGTAATCCAGATGGTTCCGGCTGATAAAATCGGTTTGAGGCTAGGATCTTCTGCTGCTTTGGTATGGGGGCGGCGGGTCGAACAAAAAGCCACTATTTCCGCTTGGCTGAGGGGTTCTTCCTTCAGTCGCCAAAACAATTGCACATCTTTCGGGTTAGCACCTGGCCAACCACCTTCAATAAACGGAATACCTAGTTGGTCTAGTTTCCGCGCTATCTGGAGTTTATCTTCTAGGGAGAGAGAGAGTCCTTCGCGCTGGGCTCCGTCTCGTAGGGTTGTATCATAAATCCAAAGTTGCTTACTCATAGTCTGTCTTTGGTAGTTGGTGCTGTTTTCAACCATGCGGTGGTATTTTATGCGATCGCTCTTTCCCCCCGCTCTCTAGTATGTCCCCAATTTACCCCATTGGTCTAATATCTAATCTTATTTTCACATTTGATCACCCCGTCCGTCCCTGGACTGTCCCCCTCCTCCTCGTAACCACTAACCCAGTTACAGCCTGTTCAGAAATCATCTGATCACATCTCAAAGTCCCTCTCCCAGAGAGGGAGAGGGATTTAGGGTGAGGGCAATGTATTAAGCGACTGGTGAACAAGCTGTAGTCGCCATTACCCCGAAAAATTACAGCTTTCCCGTAGCGTCAGAACCCGACTAGATCAATCTACTACCGGATAATTATACCCTGACGCACCACTTAATTAATACAATTTTAGTTAATATCAATTTATTTTTACCGTGTTGCCACCATCAGCAAAACCCACCACAGTTCAACTATCAATTATCGCTCCCTGCTACAACGAAGAACCTAACCTCGATTACTTATTATCTAGGTTGCTGGCTGTGATTGAACCTTTGCAGATTACCTATGAAATTATCTGTGTTAATGATGGCAGTCAGGATGATACTCTCGCCAAACTCATTAAACATCACCATTCCAATCATAACATTAAAGTGATTAACCTGTCAAGGAATTTTGGCAAAGAAATCGCTTTAACGGCGGGTTTAGATCATGCTAAAGGTGAAGCGGTCATTCCTATTGATGCTGACCTACAGGACCCACCGGAATTAATTGTAGAAATGCTGGAAAAGTGGCGAGAAGGTTATGATGTAGTTTACGCCAAAAGGCGATCGCGACAGGGAGAAACCTGGCTTAAACAGATAACCGCCAATGGTTTTTATCGAATTATGCAAAAGATGACTCCGGTTCGCATTCCCCAAGATACTGGAGATTTTCGACTGATGGATCGTCAGGTAGTGGCAGCCTTAAAACAACTCCCCGAAACTCATCGATTTATGAAAGGTTTATTTGCGTGGGTAGGGTTTAAACAAACCGCCCTAGAATATGACCGCTTACCGAGATATAAAGGTCGGACAAAATGGAACTATTGGCAATTGTGGAATTTGGCGATCGAAGGGATTACCTCTTTTAGCGCCCTCCCCCTAAAAGTCTGGAGTTACATGGGATTATTTATATCATTGGCGGCTTTTCTTTACGCCCTATTTTTAATCATCAGAACTTTGATTTTTGGCATTGATGTTCCCGGTTACGCTTCCTTAATGGTAGCCATTCTATTTATGGGAGGAGTCCAACTTATTAGTTTAGGCGTAATTGGCGAATACTTAGGCAGAATTTATGCGGAAGTCAAAAGAAGACCTCTCTATTTAATTCGAGATACCTATGGCATTGTTGATCATGAATAAAGGTTGGTTAAATTCCATCTGGGAGAGGGTGGGGATAATGGAATCCCCAAAAAAAGCTGCCCAAACCAAGGCAGCTTGTGAATTACTTGAGGTTATAATGGATTCTTGCTAATTTAATCATCTAACATGGTCGGAAGTGGGGCATCATGCGATCGCATGACCTGATCGGGTGATATTTAATAACTGACTGATCCTAACAGCCACTTATTTCTCGCCCAACGATCCAAACGCTTACGCAGTGACAAATCAGCAGTTTTAGTTATGGGTAATCCTAACTGCTGCTGAAACTTACCCACATATTCCTCAGTCCGATGATCATAAATCTCGCTGTAAGGAATCAGAGGACGAGGTTGGAAGATTAAGTTTAAGTTGTGCTGAAGATTCCGAACAATTTTCGCTAAAATTTCCTGGGTTTCTGGGTTAGCTGTCCCGGTTTGAGGTATATCATAATCTCGCTGAAATGACGAAATATTAGCATATCCTAAGCCTTTAATTGTCTCGGCAAAATCTTTAGGTAAATAAATAGGCTTAACTGGATCTGGTTGGGGTCGATTTTCCCACCAATAGGCTGTATCCTCTAACTTATCGCGGACATAGGTATCAGCCACCCCAGTTATGGGTAAATCATACCTTTTCTGAAAATCCTTAACGGCGGCGGTAGTTTTCGGACCATAAAACTGATTTCCGGGTAAGGGAGGATTCGGCCGCACTACAATATTAAGATGATTATGCAGACTACTGACAATGGCAGCCATCTCGGCTTGGGTCTTGTCTCCGACAATTCCATCAACAACCAAATTGCGATCATGTTGGAAGGCGCGAATGCCTTGTTGAGCGATCGCATCTGTGGGAGAATCATTATTGACTGGGACACCATAGCCCAAGCCATAAAGAACAAAACGTAGTTCTCGGTTCGTATAGTTGCGCCAATCTACCATTGGTCTAGCCTCACGGTTTGTATAATATGATTCAGTTTAAACCCTCAGCAATACAGGCGATCGCGATCGGGTGACTGAAACCCTGGAAGTCTTCTGCAAACTTCCACGGACCGCCCCCGGAATATTTCTGCCTTTTTGTTGCTATACTGCTACCCAAATTACCATGAAAGCACTATTTCCCTTCACGACCAACCTCATTCTCGCAGTGGCGATCGCCGCCGTTGCTATATTATCGGTCCAAAATGCCACCCCGGTTTCCCTACAGTTTATGATATTCGAGTCAATTAACATACCTGTAGGGGTAGTTTTGGCCTTCAGCTTGGCGATCGGCTTAATTGCGGGTGCGATCGGTATATTTATCTATCATCAAAGGTAAACTCTCCAAATTTCCCAATTGTCATATTTAGGTCATCTTTCTTTAATAAGGTATATTTCAACCCCCAAGAAAGAAACAACTGAGATGGCTTTTAGCGAGTTATTCCCCCTTGATCACAACTTTATTCCTGGTGCGATGGTTTCTGGGACTGTCGGTAGCCTAATTGATAACGGCGATGACTTTCTATTCTATCCTATCAACGGTTCAGAAGTCATTGTTGATGTCTCCCCTCTCCCCGCATGGCAACTTGGTTTAATGCCTGGAGAAATCATCACTCTCCAAGTAGGAGAATGGAATGGTCGCGAAATCGACACTAACAATATTATCCGTCCTGATGGGTCTACGGTGTTAGGTTTATCTAACATTCCCCCCATGACTGTACCACCTAATATAGACCCTTTAACAGGTGTCGGATTAACTACTCTCTCAGGTACAGTAATTAGCCAAACTGAACCGGATAGCTTTTTCTTCCAAA
>NZ_JARPLU010000013.1:11877-12648 GCF_032349615.1 Limnospira sp. PMC 1279.21
GTTCTACCATTACAGCCAATGATGGCTTTTCCACCGGCTTCTATTCCTCCCGTAAATCCAGAATTTCTGACTCTCTCAGGTACAGTAATTAGCCAAACTGAACCGGATAGCTTTTTCTTCCAAAGTGATATCGGACCGATTTTAGTAGATGCTATTCCTCAAGGGGAAGGAATGGTAAGTGTAATTCCGGGAGAAATATTAACCATTGTTGGCAATTTTGATGACTATGATTTTGATGCTTACAGTTTGACCCGTATGGACGGTTCGGCGGTTCTACCATTACAGCCAATGATGGCTTTTCCACCGGCTTCTATTCCTCCCGTAACTCCGGTATTATCCAATCGTATTCAGATGGAAATTACTGATATTAATAATCCCGGATTTGCGCCAATTAATAACATTCCTAACCCCCCCTTAAATCCGGGTAATAGGACATCCCCAACAGTAGGCGATCGCGATTATAATTATGATCAGCCTGATTATGACTATGACCACGGTTGATCTCGTCGTTTTAACTAATAGTTTCAGCCACTCTCATCTATAAACCAATCCCGGTTTTTCATTTAACACAAAAAACATTGATTTAATTAATTTAGGAGATCCTTCGATGAAACCTTCCTGGAAAATTGCGACCCTGTTATCCTTTGCTGCTATTATCGGTTTTGCTGAAGCTGGTCAAGCTGCGATAAATCCCCCATCACCAACCCTCGTAAATCGGATTGAGATAGACATTGAAGACCTACCGAATATCTTACCTGGAGAGGATGCTAA
>NZ_JARPLU010000013.1:12658-45897 GCF_032349615.1 Limnospira sp. PMC 1279.21
TTTACTAGCAAATCGTTTTAATAATAGCGATCGCGATTTTAATTATGACAATGATCGAGGTCGGAATTCCCGCCGAGTTCGTCGTCCTAATGCTGGTCGTTTTAATGGTCAAACTCCCCGCCGTGTTAACCGTCCTAATGCTGGTCGTCGTCAAAGATAGTCACCACTTGATAAACATTGATAAATTTGTCAATTTAGGCTATACTTAGGGTAATCATAAATTACCATCTCAATACTCAAATTTAACTCTTTAGGAGATGCTTCGATGAAACCTTCCTGGAAAATTGCGACCCTGTTATCCTTTGCCGCTATTATCGGTTTTGCTGAAGCTGGTCAAGCTGCGATAAATCCCCCATCATCAACCCTCGTAAATCGGATTCAGATAGACATTGAAGACCTACCGAATATCTTACCTGGAGAGGATGCTAATTTACTAGCAAATCGTTTTAATAATAGCGATCGCGATTTTAATTATGACAATGATAGGGGTAGTGCTTCCCGTAACCGTCGTCACAGATGGTCTTAACTAAATTATCAGCCTTTAACTGTTGTCAATGGCGGCTATACTTAGGGGGATTAATCGTCCCCCATAAGGTTAGTAAAATCTCGTTTTCTATCTATCAATGCAGACCTTAACCGAATTATTACACCCTTTACCAATTAGCGAATTTTTCGATAAATATTGGACTGAAAAAGCTGTGCTAATTCCGGGTGATAATCATCAAAAATTTGCCGATTTGTTTTCCTGGCAAAAACTCAATAATTTACTCAACTATTATCCCTTAAAACACCCAGAAATCAGATTAGCTAAAACTGGGGAAACTTTGCCAGAAATTACCAACAATGAACAGATAATTAAACAATGTCAGCAAGGTGCTACTCTCATTATAGATCGACTTCATGAAAAAATAGAAGCGATCGCCAAAATGGTAGCCTTATTACGCATAGAAATCGGACATCGTAGCCAAGTCAATAGTTATTGTTCATTTCCCGGACATCAAGGCTTTGCTTGTCATTACGACTCCCACGAAGTTTTCATCCTGCAAATTTCCGGTAGAAAACACTGGCGAGTTTTTTCAGATACCTTTATTTATCCCCTGAGTGAAAATCGATCTTCCCAGTTTTCTCCCCCTGATACTCAACCCTATATAGACGCAATTATTAACCCTGGCGATCTGCTTTATATACCCCGTGGACATTGGCATTATGCGATCGCAATTGATGAACCTTCTTTGCATTTAACCCTAGGAATTGACTGTCAAACTGGTATTGATTTTAGTGATTGGTTAACCAGTCAATTGCAACAACATCCACAATGGCGCAAAAATTTACCTTTATTAAATAAATCCCATCGAGAAAACTGTCGCCAACATCTACAAAACCTAGTCCAAAACTGGCTAGAGATATTAGAGTCAGAGGATTTAATTAATCGCTATTTAGATGAGCAACTTTTACAAGGACAACCCGACTTACAATTAGGCTTTCCCAGTCAAATTGGCTATGATATCTTCCCCCAAGGTCAGGAAACTAAATTCTATCGTCCTCAGCAACCCGTCTATATTACGCAATTAACTCCCACGGGTAAATTGGAAATTAAAACTGGGGGTAAGAAAATATCTCTGACCGGACTTGACCAACATATATTAGAGAAAATTTTTACATCCACAGAATTTAGTGGCTTAGACATACAACAATGGTTACAAGATTTTGACTGGGATACAGAAATTGTTCCCCTACTGTCGCGTTTGGTTAAAGCTGGAATTTTGCTGGTTATCTCCCATCCATAAACGGCGTTTATTAATCACTGCTTTTGGGTTGAAAAACCATTATATATGCCGGCACATTTTCCCATGATAATATAATAGAGCAAGTCGGCTAGTTTGTCAAGAGGAAATCATCGGAAATTTGGGGAGGATAAACGTGATCAATTTCGGCGACCAACCAAGAACCAAAAGTTGCCAAAAAATCGACAATTTCCTGGGGTGAATCAAGGGGATTAATTGACCAATTTAAGGCTTGATACATGAGTGTTTGTTGTGCGGGATAATATTCGGAAAAAATCTGATAACAAGGATATAAATCACGGGTATAACATTGATGACGTTCCATGACAATTTCTAAGCCAGACCGGAGGATCCTTTTCATAATCCACTGACCGAGTTTATGAACATAAGCAGTTTGTTCATTAGGTGGCTTTTGAGGGGTTGTATATAATAGGTCAAAACTGACTTCCTGGATATCTTCGGACAAATCAAAAGCATGACTAACCGCATCGATATCAGGCTTAAACTTTGGCAATTCTGGGGAGATATCTTGTCCGTAAACACAGGCGGCTTGAGTGACAATTAGCATTCGCAAACCCCCATAACCATAATCATCAAAATCCCGTAAGCGATCGCCTGAAATAGGTGACAATTCGACTCCCTTACAGAAGGTATATTTTGGTCTAACGTGCTGATTAAAACCATCAAACCAATGGCGATCGCAGTCTTGATAATTCCCGGAAACCACGGCGAAACTATCAACATCAGAAATGAAGGGAATAGCTTGTCCTACAGCGACAGACCCGCGAATATAAATGCTATGAACTTGGTCAGACCAATGATTAAGATAAGCTGTGACAATTTCATCAACTAGCGATCGCCAAGGTTCCACAATTTTGTCAATATTAGCTTTCCGAATAATAAAGCCTTGTTCATCAACTCCCAAAACCGAGCCAATTTTAGCAATTTTAGCCATAGTTCAATCATCCCGTAGGTATAGTTAATATTATCACCCAAGTTAATCATAACTGTAATGCTGATCACCAATTAGCCGCCGTCATTTTTTGGTCATATTTGCAGTTTACTATGTAGGGTAGTGCAGTGGCCATCAAATCTTATGAAAGCAACTATTACAGCCTTACTAACTTCCGCACTATTAACGATAGGGGTTCCAGCCGCGAATGCACAAGTTTCTATTCAAAATTTACAGCGTCATTCAGGAGTGACTATATCTGGTACAATTCGCAGTGTTGTAGGTAATGACTTTATCTTAGACGACGGAACTGGACAAATTATTGTTGATGCTGGACCCATGCGCCATCATCAACTGAATTTACAACCCGGAGAACAGGTCACAGTCACAGGTAAATATGATGACTATGACTTTGATGCTTTCACTATTACTCGCAGTAATGGCGAAGTGATTTTTATTCGCGATCCACAGGGTCCCCCACCTTGGTCAGGTGGTTACAGAAGACGGAATTCTGCTTCCCAAAGCTCTCGATAACAACAGTTCATAAGCATTAATTACCGTCAATTCCTGTCCTCTCCCTCACCGGGAGGGGACGGCTTGACATGGCTGCCAAAATTTAGCTATTAATATAATAACTATATATGGTCTATTTTGGTATAGGTAAAAATGCGGATTTTATTGGTAGAAGATGATCCAGAACAACGGGAGCCAATTCATGCAGCTTTAACTCGTTATGGACATATTGTTGATGGGGTAGAAGATGGCACAACCGCCTTGTGGTTAATGAATGAAACCGAGTATGATCTGTTGATTTTAGATTGGATGTTACCGGGAGAAGATGGTATTATTTTATGTGAAAATTATCGCCAAATGGGGAAAACATCACCAGTGTTAATGCTGACAGCTAAAGATACGACGGCTGATAAAGTTATGGGACTAGACGCTGGCGCAGATGATTATTTAGTTAAACCAGTAGACCTACAAGAATTGTTAGCTAGAATTAGAGCTTTAAGAAGGCGATCGCCTCTTTGGGTGGGGGATATATTAGCAGTCAAAGGATTATCATTAAATCTCGATACTATGATTTTAACATGGGGGAATGATAGCTTAAAGCTGAAAAGTCGCGACTTTCAACTCTTAGAATATATGATGCGTCACCCCCACCAAGTTCTCACTCATAATCAAATAGAACAAGCACTCTGGGAATGGGGAGAAGAACCGGAAAGCAATGCGGTAGTAGCGAGAGTTAAACGACTGCGTAAAACCCTGAAAGCCATAGAAATTGACAGTTGGATTGAAACGGTTTATGGTATGGGTTATCGTCTCGAACCTCGGACAGATTAAAGATTAAATAATATATATCTATGGTTAAGCTAATTACCAAACTCCAAAAACGTTGGCTATCTCTACCAATTAGATGGCGGGGCACAGCAATTATTGCGATTCCCGTGAGTTGTTTATTGATAGTATTGTTAGCCTTTGCTTGGTTAAAATTTAACATAATTGAAGACGAGGCTTGGGTACAACATACCCAGAATGTTAGATTAGAAACTAAACAACTTTTAAACGCTTTACTTGATG
The DNA here is from genome assembly GCF_032349615.1 of Limnospira sp. PMC 1279.21. Taxonomy (NCBI): domain Bacteria; kingdom Bacillati; phylum Cyanobacteriota; class Cyanophyceae; order Oscillatoriales; family Sirenicapillariaceae; genus Limnospira; species Limnospira sp. PMC 1279.21. Next base: position 16,976 of record NZ_JARPLU010000013.1, read on the forward strand.
CGGAAACGGGGGTGAGGGGATATGGACTCACTCAACGAGATGAGTTTTTAGAGCGTTATCATCATGCTAAAAGTATAATTCCTGGAGTTTTAGACACTTTACAAGACTTGGTACAAGACAATGCTGAACAATCAGAATACTTGGAAGATGTCAGGTTTTATATTGATGAAAATATCGCTAATTTTGAAAAAAAAATAATCCTCCAACAAGAATTAATTAGGATTCGCGGACAAAATGATACTTTAGTACCCATCGAGTCTTTATATGATTGGCTGGCTAAAGGTCAAGAAACGATGAATCAAGCACGTCAAGCTATTGATATCTTTGCCGAAAATGAAGAAAAGCTACTAATTGAACGCATCCAACATCGAGATGAGTATCGACAATTAACCTGGATTTTCTTATGTTTTTCTGGGGTAATTAGTGCGATCGCTACTATGTTTACTATTCATCTTTTCTCTAACTTAGAACAAGAATTATCCCAGAGACAAATTAACTTGAAAGTCACCAATCAACGTTTGGAAAATGTTTGTGACCAACTGCAAAGATTTACCGCTAATGCTTCCCATGAATTAAGAGCGCCTTTAGCGGCTGTATTAAGTAATGCTCAGGTGGCTTTACTAGAATTAGATGATGTGGATGAAATCCCCCCATCATTACATCGAAGACTGGAAAACATCGTCAAAACTACTAAACAGATGAGTTCCTTGGTCAGTGATTTATTATTTCTCGCCAGACATGAAGGCTTACTAGCACCTGAGTCTATACAAAAAGTCAATGTCAATCAACTGCTATTGGCGATCGCCTCGGAGTGGATAACTCCCCTCAAAAGTCAATCATTAGAATTAATAACTAACCTACCATTAACCCCCGTTTGGGTATTAGCCGATCGCAGTTTATTAAAACAAGTGATCACCAACCTTCTCAGCAACGCTAGTCGCTACACTCCCCCCGGAGGAATTATTAAAATTAACTTGCACAACTCGGAAAAATATGCTATATTCGAGGTGGAAGACTCTGGAATTGGCATTGCGGCTGAAGCATTGCCTCATGTGTTTGAGCGATTTTATCGAGCGGATTTAAAGCGTTCTAAAGCCTCCGGTGGTTGGGGATTAGGATTAGCGATCGCCCAACAAATTGTCGAGGCTCATGGGGGCGAAATTAGCGTAGTTAGTACCCTAAATGAAGGTACTAAATTTACGATAAAATTGCCCCGGATCCACTAATTGAGTAACTCCTAAGACTTCAAGCCGGGTAAACCCCAACTCTGAACCACCTTAGCGATCGCATCCCTGGTCGCTTCCGCCCCAAAACCCCAAGCCATGAGAGTAAAATAGTCCCGAGAAGGGTTAGCGCCAAAAGTCGAATTTGCCACATATAACTCAGTAAAACCGGCTCCGGCTAATAGCACCACCGCCAACGCATAACTCGTCCAAACAAAGGCTCTAATCCGCAAATTTGCGGACACTGCTTGTTCACTCCAAGAAGCGTTGTAATGAGTAGCCGGAGGGAGAGCCACTAAAGACAAACCGGACATAAATCCTAATCCTTTAGAAACCAAATCCGACTCATCGAGACTTTGTTCATCTACCTGAACCTTTAGCTGTTCTAACTGACGACCGACAGTTTCATCTTTTTGTAACTCCATGGGGGTTAAACGGTCAACCTGGCGATCGAGTTGGCGAATAATTGCAGCCAGAGGCTTTTGGTCATCATCAGTTTCAACGGGGAGGCGTTTTTGTAGTTCCTCAATATCCTTTTTTAAAGGAGCATAACTGTTAATTTGTTTGGCGATCGCCTCCAACTTCTCGCGCAATTGAGGCGGACCTTCCAACTCTGGCGCAGTGTTCAGAGCATCATCCAAATCCCAGCTTACCATCCGCACAAAGGTAGTGGTAGCATCATAATCCTCTAACTTCTGCTTGAGGCGATCGCTATATTCAAACTGCGCCAACCAATCAGACCTTCCCATCACCCAACGTCGCCAAGTTCCCTCAGCGCGATCAATAATCAGCGCCGCCTCTTCCCAGCGTTCCCCCTGAAGTTCCATCTTCACTTCAACTAAATAAGCATTGATGCGACCCTTAAACGCCTTAGCCTTCTCAAGATCTGGGTCTTCCTCCATCTGAGCATAAACCTGTCCTACCCGCATCAAAATCTGATCTCTCGGTCGTCCTTGGTCGCGATAAGCAGAGATGACAATTCCTAATCCTGTCCCAAATACCAGCATTACCAGCGGTAAAAACCAATGATCCTTAACCCTTAACGTCACCGGAATCGCCAGTTGTCCCCCAGAGTAACTTAGGCGCACAGTTCCCACAAATTCACCACTATCAGGAGCCTGGCGTAAATTAAACTCCACGGGTACAATCACCTCATTCGCCTTACCCAGAATTGGCTGTATTTCTCCGGCGGCGATGGCTGCCCCAGGAAACACCGATACCCCATTAGTTCCATTCAGGTCAAACGGAAGCACCTGTAAATCTCTGACGGCGCTATCGGTTCTAATATAAAGCTGGCGGACTTGTTTGGTGGTGCGATCGCCAGCAATGGTCAACTGATCCGGTTCCACAGTCTGAGCGATCGCCACATTTCCCGTCAGCAAAGCCATGGCTGGAATTAGACAACTAGTCAAAACAGATTTAAACGACTTCATCCTAGATTACCCTCAAGCGTCCATAAATCAATATCCAGCTTTTCGATGAAACCTTCTGTATTTTCCCGGAATATTTTAATATGCTCGGTCGCCATGTGTTGTTCCCACAACAAACGACTTTCCCAATTCTCATAGAACAAAAATAAAGTCGGATCATCAATCGACCGATGTAAATCATAATTTAGACATCCACTTTCAGCTAAAGTCAGCGGAATTAGTTTCAGTAACTCCTGATGAACTGTCTCTTCTACTCCGGCTTTAGCTTTGATTCTCGCGACAACTGTTAATTGACTCATGGCCAGCGTTCCTTATAGTTAAGACTTACCCAAAGCTACCCACAAAGCCGCTTTGGTCTCTAAGATAGCTTGTACTAGGGGTGATAGTTAGCGCTCACCCGCCGCCAAGATCGGCGAACCTTAAATAAATAGCACTCCCCCCCCAGCAGAAGGTCGGCTGTTTTCCCCAAAGGCTTCGGCATACGCACCTCCCCTTCTATCATTCCCCAAAATGCGATCGTCATAGAGCCAGATCATAAATGTTAAAAATAGACTTGACGAAAGCACAGATATCACATACAATCAAGAATCGTGATCAAATTGCAGCATAACTGTTGGAGTAGGGATAGCTAACCTATAGGATCTGCCAAGCAGATACAACCCTATAGTGAGAACTTCTCATAAGACATCAATGGCTTTAAGCTACAGCAGCTTCGCCGAACTTGCCAAGCGCCAACAGTAAACTGGGTCAAACCTGATGCTAGTTTGACCCTGAGCAACAGAAACGGATACTGAGTAGATATCTGCTCAAGTCCTAGCGACATCGGGCCGCACTGGGGCTTATGCTTCAGTCTGGGAACAGCTTAAACAAGTTGATAGCCTGAAATACTTCCAGGCAACCAAGCACGTCTATCCTTGCTCCTGAGCCGGAAAGACGGTCGGTTTGCCTGCCCAAAATCGGGTTTAAATTATGATGCCACAAGCATCGTTAACTGGCGGGTTAACCATGATTTAGTCAGTGGAAAATTCCGCCCTATTGTAATGCGTAGAAAAGAGAGGCCAGTTTAAGTGTCTGTAGGTATCCTCGGCACCAAGCTAGGCATGACTCAGGTATTTGACGCAGAGACAGGAAAAGCGATTCCCGTCACCGTAGTTCAAGCCGGGCCATGCACAATCACCCAAGTGAAGACCGAAGCCACCGATGGCTATACGGCCATCCAGCTAGGTTATGGTGAAGTTCCTAACAAAACCCGGAAATTAAACACCCGAAAATCCCCAGACAAAGAGGTTAATAAATACCTCAGCCATGCTGAACAGGGACACCTAACCAAATCTAACAGCCCCTTAGTTCGTCACCTTAAAGAATATCGGCTAGAAAGTACCGATAACTTTGAACTAGGTCAGGAAATCAAAGTAGATACCTTTGAACTCGGACAAATGGTAGATGTGACGGGCATTAGCATGGGTCGGGGTTTTGCGGGAAACCAAAAACGTAATAACTTCCGACGCGGACCAATGGCTCACGGTTCCAAAAACCACCGCCTACCAGGTTCCATCGGACCCGGAACCACACCAGGGCGCGTTTATCCCGGCAAAAAAATGGCGGGACGTTATGGCGGGAAACAGATTACCACTAGGAAGCTGACTATCGTGCGGATAGACCTAGAAAGGAACCTGTTGCTAATTAAAGGATCAATCCCCGGCAAACCCGGTGGCTTGCTTAATATCAAACCAGCCAACCTGGTGGGTGGCAAGTAGAGAGAAGACAGGGGGAAAAATGGTTGACTGTGTAATTCGCAACTGGGAAGGGGAAGAAGTCGGACAGACTACCCTGGAACTAAAAGTTGCTAAAGAAGAAAATGCCTCCCACATCGTCCATAGAGCCTTAGTACGTCAGCAGGCGGCAGCCAGACAGGGAACAGCCAGCACCAAAACTCGCTCAGAAGTGCGAGGCGGTGGCCGTAAACCCTGGAGACAAAAAGGAACAGGACGGGCAAGGGCAGGTTCAATTCGTTCTCCACTATGGCGCGGTGGTGGTGTTATCTTTGGGCCAAAACCGAGAGATTACAGCGTCAAAATGAACCGCAAAGAACGTCGGTTGGCTTTGAGAACGGCGTTTCAGAGTAGGGCAGAGGATATCGTGGTGGTGGAAGAATTTGTGACGCAACTGCCACGTCCTAAAACTAAAGACTTGACAGCGGCTTTGGCTCGTTGGGGAGTTTCACCAGAAGCTAAAGTGCTGCTGGTACTACCTGAAAAACAAGAAAACGTCTATTTGTCGGGTCGGAATGTGGCGAAAATTAGAATTTGTCTGGCAGATAGCTTGAATGTCTATGATGTTCTGGCAGCAGACAAAATAGTAACCACTGCTAATGCCCTGGCGAAAATTCAGGAGGTTTATGGTGACTGAGTTTAAAACCCGTGATTTAGCTGATGTGATCCGACGACCAATTGTAACTGAAAAAGCCACAATTCAAATGGAGTTGAATCAGTTTACTTTTGATGTCGATCCTAGGGCGGATAAACCAACTATTAAGGCGGCAGTTGAACTGCTATTTCCAGTTAAGGTTTTGAGTGTTAATACCCAGAATCCTCCCCGGCGACGACGTAGGGTCGGCCGTTTCGTCGGGTACAAACCTCGCTATAAAAGAGCGATCGTTACCCTGGAAGATGGGGAAGCCTTGAGAAAAGTCCTCTTCCCTGAAGTTTAATGGTGTCGGGTAAAACGCGGGTGTGCCACCTTCTGAATAACTATCAAAAAAAAGCGGCACCGAGAACCCACCTTTACCCTGGTAATTATTGAACACCGACATGAAAGGCGATCGAGTTTTCTTTCCCTATCCAGAAATCTAGATCTCTAACTTCCACAGAAACAGACATAGGATCGACTATATGGCAATTCGTTCTTACCGACCTTATACCCCAAGCACACGCCAACATACTGTCTCGGAATTTACAGAAATTACTAGATCCGAGCCGGAAAAATCCCTAACCGTCTCTAAACACCGCCTTAAAGGTCGTAATAATCGCGGTGTGATTACCTGTCGCCATAGGGGTGGTGGACATAAAAAACTATATCGGATTATTGACTTTCGCCGGGATAAACATAATGTACCCGCTAAAGTCGCTGAGATTGAATACGACCCCAACCGTAACGCCAGAATTGCCCTACTTAACTATGTGGATGGCGAAAAACGCTATATTCTCCACCCTGTCGGCTTGGCTGTCGGGACTGTGGTTATATCTGGACCTGATGCCCCTATTGAAGTGGGTAACGCTCTCCCCCTATCCCACATTCCCTTGGGTACATCAATCCACAACGTGGAAATGATTCCCGGTAAAGGCGGACAAATGGTGAGAGCAGCCGGAGCCTCGGCTCAGATTATGGCTAAAGAAGGGGATTATGTCACCCTGAAACTGCCATCCGGTGAACAACGGAAAATCCCCGCCCGTTGCTATGCGACGATTGGACAAGTGGGTAATGTGGATGCCAGAAATATCAGCATTGGTAAGGCTGGACGTAATCGCTGGTTGGGTAAACGTCCCACTGTGCGCGGTAGTGTCATGAACCCTGTTGATCACCCCCACGGTGGTGGTGAAGGACGCGCCCCCATTGGTCGCAGTGGTCCGGTTACGCCTTGGGGTAAACCCGCCCTGGGAGCGAAAACCAGAAACAAGAAAAAACGCAGTACAGCTTTAATTGTCCGCCGCCGTCGGAAATCCTCGAAACGAGGCAAAGGTGGCCGTCAGAGCTGACGGGCCGCCTGAACTCCGTCTGAACCATTGCAATCCTAAAGATATACCATGTCTCGATCGCTCAAAAAAGGTCCATTTGTGGCCGATCATCTGCTCGTCAAAATCGAAAAACTCAACGCTGACAATCGTAAGGAAGTGATCAAAACTTGGTCGCGCTCCTCCACCATTGTTCCCCAAATGGTTGGTCATACTATCGCTGTTCATAACGGCCGTCAGCACGTCCCTGTATTTGTTAACGAACAAATGGTGGGACATAAATTGGGAGAATTTGCTCCCACTCGGACATTCCGAGGTCACGCTAAAAGTGATAAAAAAGCTCGCCGATAAGCGGCGCTTCGTTCGCCTGTAGGACTGTGGAGTAGCGGCGGATTATGCGGTATTTTCGGAAAAAACTCGGCTTTGGCTGGTTCTGCCCGTAACCTTAATTCCCCAAAGCGTGTTTTGAGAAACCCGCCCAAGTCCAAAGCGCCCTGACAATTTCTGGGTTGAGCGACCCTAAACCACACCTACATCACGCCCGAATCAAGGAGAAAGATATGGCAAGTTCCAAGTCAGAAGTAAAAGCGATCGCTCGTTACATCAGAATGTCCCCATCAAAAGTCCGGCGGGTACTTGATCAAATTCGCGGACGCAGCTATCGCGAAGCCCTGATTATCCTGGAGTTTATGCCCTACCGCGCCTGTACTCCTGTCTTGAAAGTTCTGCGATCGGCTGTTGCTAACGCTGAACATAACCAAGGTTTAGACCCTGCCACTCTGATAGTTTCCCAAGCCTTCGCCGATGCCGGACCAAGCCTTAAACGCTACCGCCCTCGCGCCCAAGGTCGAGCCTATCCCATTCGCAAACCCACCTGTCACATTACCGTGACCGTCGCGGAAGCCCAATAACAACTCCTAGCTTCCCCAGGGTCAGTGGGTTAAGCATTAAACCCTTACCTTGCATGGATAAGCGCCTATCTGGTCGTTTTATGTACAGACTAAATTATTAAGCTGCTATGGGACAAAAAATACATCCAATTGGTTTCCGCCTTGGAGTTACCCAAGAACACAAATCTCGCTGGTTTGCCGATGCTAGTCAGTATCCGCAACTGTTGCAGGAAGACCACACCATCCGTAAGTACATTCAGAAAAATCTCAGCAATGCTGGCATCTCAGATGTTCGCATTGAACGCAAAGCTGATCAAATTGACCTGGAAGTGCTAACCGCTAGACCGGGTGTGGTAGTTGGTCGTGGTGGTGCCGGAATTGACTCCCTCCGCCAAGGACTTCAGAAAGAACTGGGCAGCAATCGCCAGATCCGCATTAACGTTGTGGAAGTGTCCCGCGTTGATGCTGATGCTACCCTCATCGCTGAAAATATCGCCGCTCAACTTGAAAAACGGGTTTCCTTCCGTAGAGTTGTCCGCCAAGCTATTACCCGCGCCCAAAAAGCTGGCATTGAAGGCATTAAAATCCAGGTCAGTGGCCGCTTGAACGGAGCAGAAATTGCTCGGACTGAGTGGACCCGTGAAGGTCGTGTTCCCCTACACACCTTACGAGCTGATATTGACTATGCCTACTGCACCGCTCTCACTATTTACGGCATCCTCGGTGTCAAAGTTTGGGTGTTTAAGGGAGAAATTATTCCCGGTCAGGAAGAAACCCCCGCACCTAATACAAGAGCGCCGAAAAGTCGCCGTACACCCAGACGGCAAAAGTATGATGACCGGTCTAGTGATACATAAAAAGTTCTAGTAGGCGCGATCTCGATAGGTTCATAACCCAAAACCTAACACTTATCTCCCTCATGGGTACGCCTCTGTCTCATTAACTTCACTCACTACTATTTGCGATCATGTTAAGCCCAAGAAGAACTAAATTCCGCAAACAACAGCGGGGTCGAATGCGGGGTCAGGCAACTCGCGGCAACAATATCAACTTTGGTGATTTTGCCCTACAAGCCCTTGAACCCTCTTGGATTACCTCCCGCCAAATTGAAGCAGCCCGTCGGGCAATGACTCGTTATATTCGCCGGGGTGGGAAAATCTGGATTCGTGTATTCCCTGATAAACCTGTCACTATGCGTCCCGCAGAAACCCGTATGGGTTCCGGTAAAGGGGCCCCTGAATACTGGGTCGCTGTTGTTAAACCTGGACGCATCATGTTTGAAATTGCAGGTGTTTCTGAAGAGGTCGCCCGCGAAGCTATGCGCCTAGCCTCCTTTAAACTCCCGATTAAGACTAAGTTTCTCACACGGGAAGATTCACAATCTTAATACTGATTGCATTTACCTGAAAACTGCCCGCTAATTGTATCGAGGAGATAACTATGGCTCTTTCTAAAATTGAAGAAGCCCGACAGTTAAATGATGATGACCTGTCTGAGCAAATCCTGGCTACCAAAAAAGAACTCGCTAATCTGCGCCTCCTGAAAGCTACAGGACGCTTGGAAAAACCTCATCAAATTAGACACACCCGGCATCGATTATCACAGTTGCTGACTGTGGAAACAGAACGACTATACGGGCAGGTTCAAGAATAATCTGGTGGAACAGAGGCTATCTACCTACCCAGACCTAACATAGAGCCTTTCTCATGTATCAGCAACAATCATTCATCTCTCATTTCTCACAATCATCATGGCTGTTAAAGAAAGAGTTGGCGTAGTCGTCAGCAATAAAATGCAAAAAACTGTGGTGGTAGCTATTGAAAACCGCTCCCCTCACCCTAAATATGGAAAAATTGTGGTTAATACTAAACGGTATAAAGCCCACGATGAAGAAAATGCTTGTCAAGAAGGCGATCGGGTTCGCATTCGAGAAACCCGCCCCCTCAGTCGCACTAAACGCTGGAATGTAGTTGAAATTATCAACAAAAATAACCAGTAATTCTCACCGGTTTCTGTTTATCTTGAACCCCAAATTACGCTTACAGAGACAATACCATGATTCAACAGCAGTCCATACTTAATGTGGCAGATAACAGCGGCGCGCGCAAACTTATGTGTATCCGCGTCCTGGGTGGGGGTAATCGTCGCTACGGCACTATTGGTGATGTCATCATCGCTGTCGTTAAAGATGCAATTCCCAACATGGCCGTCAAAAAATCCGATGTCGTTCGAGCTGTCATTGTTCGCAGTCGCCAAGGACTACGCCGAGATAGCGGTATGAGTATTCGCTTTGACGATAATGCAGCCGTTATCATTAACCAGGATGGCAACCCCAGGGGAACCCGTGTATTTGGACCTGTGGCACGGGAACTACGGGACAAAAATTTCACTAAAATTGTTTCCCTTGCACCGGAGGTACTCTAAATTATGCCCAAGCGTCAGCGCAAATTAGCTCCGCCCCGGGGCTACAAAATGCACGTCAAAAAAGGGGATACTGTCCAGGTAATTGCCGGACGAGATAAAGGAAAAGTTGGGGAGGTGATATCCACTCTACCTAAATTGAGTAAAGTAGTTGTCAAAGATGTTAACGTCCGTACCAAGCACGTTAAACCTCAACAAGAGGGTGAAGGTGGCCGTATTGTCAACTTTGAAGCTCCTATTCACAGTTCTAATGTGATGCTGTATTCGACCAAAGAAAAAGTCGCTAGTCGTATTTCCTACACCTTTACGGAAGACGGGCGCAAGGTCAGAATGCTCAAAAAAACCGGGGAAGTTATTGATTAATCAATGGCACACTTTCTCCCCCGGGGCGGGTTTCCCACCAGCCCTGACTGGACAGGTGGACTCTGTTAAACACTCGTTTTGATTATCCCTGACCAAGCCCAGGGAATGTATTTAGGACAGACAGCAACTATGACATCTCCACTCAAAACCATCTATCAGGAAACCATCGTTCCTAAATTGATGGAACAGTTCAAATATGAGAACATCCATCAGGTTCCCAAGGTTGTTAAAGTTACCATTAACCGAGGACTGGGCGAAGCATCCCAAAATGCCAAGGCTCTGGAATCTTCAGTTAATGAATTGGCGATTATTACCGGACAAAAACCAGTAGTGACCCGCGCTAAAAAAGCGATCGCCGGCTTTAAAATCCGTCAAGGAATGCCCGTTGGTGTAATGGTGACACTCCGTTCCGATCGGATGTATGCCTTTATGGAACGTCTAATTCACCTAGCCCTACCTCGCATTCGAGACTTTCGTGGCATTAGTCCCAAAAGTTTTGATGGTCGAGGTAACTACAGTCTGGGAGTCAAAGAACAACTGATCTTCCCCGAAATCGACTACGATCGCATTGATCAAATTCGAGGTCTGGATATTTCAATTGTCACCACAGCCCAGACAGATGAAGAAGGGCGTGCCTTACTTAAAGAAATGGGAATGCCCTTCCGGGAGAACTGAGGCAGTAAAATAACGAGACAACTATGGCGACGAACGACACTATTGCAGATATGTTAACGCGCATCCGCAACTCTTGCATGGCGCGGCATCAAACCACAGAAATTCCATCCACCAAAATGACCCGCAGTATTGCCAAAGTCCTCCAGGATGAAGGCTTTATTGCCAACTTTGAAGAAGCAGGTGTTGGGGTCAAAAAGCATTTAGTGGTTTCACTAAAATACAACGCCAAAACCCGCACCCCCACCATCCGCACCCTGAAACGAGTGAGCCGTCCAGGTTTGCGCGTTTACAAAAACCGCAAAGAACTCCCACGCGTTTTAGGTGGAATTGGAATTGCGATCATTTCTACCTCCCGTGGGGTAATGACCGACCGAGAAGCCCGCCTTCAGGGCTTAGGCGGAGAAGTGCTTTGCTATGTGTGGTAAATCCATTACCCACAGCCTCGCACTCCGCAGACCCCTAAACACTGCTCATCGACCATTAAACAAGGATTATGTCTAGAATTGGTAAGCGTCCAATTCCGATTCCCGCCAAAGTTACCCTAACCTTAGACGGCCAAAAAGTCACAGTCAAAGGACCAAAAGGGGAGCTTTCCCGCGTATTACCCAACGAAGTGATCCTCTCCCTCGAAGAAGACACACTAATCGTTAAGCGTCGGGATGAATCCCGAGTCGCCCGTCAGCGTCATGGTCTCTGTCGCACCCTGGTAGCCAACATGGTGGATGGAGTTTCCCAAGGATTTGAACGGCGACTGGAAATCCAAGGAGTGGGATATCGGGCTCAGGTTCAAGGTAAAAACCTGATCTTAAATGTCGGCTACAGCAAACCGGTGGAAATGGTTCCCCCTGAAGGTTGCAGCGTAGCCGTTGAAAATAACACCAATGTGATTGTTAGCGGAATTAATAAAGAACTCGTCGGCAACATGGCTGCGAAAATTCGCGCCGTGCGACCCCCTGAACCCTATAAAGGCAAGGGCATTCGCTACGCCGGAGAACAAGTCAGACGTAAAGCTGGTAAGGCAGGGAAAAAATAGATCATGAAACTTACTCGTAACGATTCCCGTCAGCGCCGTCACCGTCGAGTTCGGCGCAAAGTCCTAGGCACTTCAGAGCGTCCTAGATTGGCTGTGTTTCGCTCTCACAAGCACATCTATGTACAGGTGATCGACGATAGCCAGCAACACACCTTAGTTGCCGCGTCTACCTTAGACCCCGAAATAACTGCCGACTTAAAAACTGGGGCCACCTGTGATGCCTCTGTTAAAGTTGGTCAATTAATCGCTAAACGCTCCCTATCTAAAGGAATTGAGCGCGTAGTATTTGACCGGGGAGGTTACATCTATCACGGCCGCGTTAAAGCCTTGGCAGACGCAGCCAGAGAAGCCGGGTTAGAATTTTAATAAGCTGACGGGCAATTTATAATTGCCCTTAACAATCAGGAACTAAAAGTATGGCAGAACAGCAACGTCGTAAAAAAAATACTCGCACCAAAGAAAAAGAATCCGAATGGCAAGAACGGGTTGTTCAAATTCGCCGTGTAACTAAAGTAGTTAAAGGCGGTAAAAAACTCAGCTTCCGTGCCATTGTTATCGTCGGCAACGAAAAAGGCCAGGTGGGTGTCGGTGTCGGAAAAGCAGCAGATGTCATCGGAGCCGTCAAAAAAGGTGTCGCCGATGGCCGCAAAAATGTCGTCGAGATTCCCCTAACCAAATCTAACTCTCTACCTCACCCCGCCAATGGTGTGGGAGGCGGAGCCCAAGTCATTGTTAGACCCGCTGCCCCTGGTACAGGGGTAATCGCTGGGGGTGCTGTCCGCACCGTGCTAGAACTAGCCGGGGTTAAAAACGTTCTAGCTAAACAGCTAGGCTCCAGTAATCCCCTGAATAACGCCCGCGCCACCATTAACGCTCTATCAGGATTGCGGACTCTATCGGATGTGGCTAAAGAACGGGGCATCCCCATCGAACAGCTTTATGCTTAATCATAAGTGGACCATCGGGGCAATTCCTCAATTGCCTCTCACTGATAACCCATCAATTGCAATGCACTGAGACAACCATGAGATTACAAGACGCAAAGCCCAAAGCTGGCTCTCAAAAACGTCGCCGTCGCCTTGGTCGTGGGGTTTCTGCCGGACAAGGAGCTAGTTGTGGCAAAGGAATGCGCGGTCAAAAATCGCGTTCCGGTGGCAGCACCAGACCCGGATTTGAAGGAGGTCAAAACCCCCTCTATCGACGACTACCTAAATTAAAAAGCTTTCCTCTGGTCAACCGAAAACAGTACACTACCATTAATGTGGGTCGTCTGGATTCTCTGAGTGTCAACAGCGAAGTAACTCTATCCTCTCTCATTGCGGCCGGAATTATTACTACTGACCGGGGACCGCTCAAGATTTTGGGAGATGGAGAACTAAATGTAGCACTTCAGGTTAAAGCAGCAGCCTTCACCCAAAGCGCTCGATCTAAAATTGAAGCAGCCGGGGGAAGTTGTGAAGTCTTAGGAGCCAGAAACACCAGCCCGGAAGGTTAAGCATTAGCTTGCTCTGTACATTCCCAATAGTGTTTTCAAGAGGTAGTCCTTCATGGTCGTCAGTCGTGAAAAAACGCCAACTGCACAGGAAACATTCATGCAGATGGCTCAGGCTGCTGGTTTACGGGGTCGTATTCTCGTAACCATTGGTCTGCTCATTCTAGTCCGTTTGGGCGTTTTCCTGCCTATCCCAGGCATTGATCGGCAAGCATTTAGCCAAAATATTCAAAACACCCCCTTTATCGGTTTTCTCGACCTATTTTCCGGGGGTGGATTTTCAGCCCTGGGTATTTTTGCTCTGGGAATTCTCCCCTATATTAACGCCTCCATTATCATGCAGTTGATGACGGCGGCTCTCCCCACTTTAGAAGATTTGCAAAAAAACGAAGGGGAAGCCGGACGGCGGAAAATATCTCAAATTACCCGCTATGTGGCCTTGGGGTGGGCTATCTTGCAAAGTATTGGTATTGCCATTTGGGTCAGCCCCTTTGCTCAAAACCCCAATCAACCACAGTTCATAGTCATGGCTGAAGTAGTCCTGGCTCTGGCTGCTGGGTCTATGTTTGTCATGTGGGTATCGGAACTGATTACAGAACGCGGTATCGGTAATGGCGCTTCCCTGCTCATTTTTATCAACATCGTAGCGGTTCTACCCCAATCATTGGGCAGTACCATTGAATTAGCTCAAAGTGGTGATAGCGCTATTGTAGGACGAGTTGTGATCTTGTTATTGATTTTCCTAGCAATGATTGTTGGGATTGTTTTTGTACAAGAGGGAACCCGTCGTATTCCTATTGTTTCCGCCCGCCGACAAGTGGGTCGCAAACTTTATCGCGAAAAAAGTAGCTATCTACCTTTGCGTCTAAATCAAGGCGGGGTGATGCCGATTATCTTTGCTTCGGCAGTTTTGATTCTTCCGGCTTCTATCTCCCAGTTTGCTAATAATCCGGTTCTGGTACAAATTTCTACTTATCTGAGTCCCGGAGGACCTGCTCCTTGGCTCTATATTGCCTTTTACTTGCTGATGATTCTGTTCTTTAGCTATTTCTACGCTTCTTTAATTATGAATCCCGTAGATATGGCTCAGAACTTGAAGAAAATGGGAGCTAGTATTCCCGGAATTCGTCCAGGTCGCGCCACCAGTGAGTATATTGAGCGGGTTCTGAATCGCTTAACCTTTTTGGGAGCGGTTTTCTTGGGTTTAGTAGCAATTATTCCTACTGTAGTCGAAAGCGCTACCAGAGTTCCTACTTTCCGAGGCTTTGGTGCTACTTCTCTACTGATTCTGGTCGGGGTTGCTATTGATACCGCCAAGCAGGTTCAGACCTATGTAATTTCTCAAAGATATGAAGGGATGGTGAAAAAATAATGCGGGAATTGATTTTTTTGGGGCCGCCTGGTTCGGGAAAGGGAACACAAGCGGCTCGTATGGCTGAGATTATGAAAATTCCTCACATTTCTACTGGAGAGATTTTGAGGGATCATGTCTCTAAGCAAACTCCCCTGGGTCAACAGGCTAAAACCTATATGGATCTGGGTGATTTGGTTCCGGATCAACTGATTTTGGATATGGTGACTCACCGTTTATCAGAGCCTGATGCTGAAACGGGTTGGATTCTCGATGGGTTCCCTCGTAATGTCAGCCAGGCTCAGTTTGTCCAAGAGCATTTGTTGTCGGTTGATGAGAAAACGGGCAAAATTCCAGATAAAGATCACGTCTGGGTCATTAATTTAGAGGTTCCAGATGATGTCATCCTGAAACGATTGCTGGTGCGAGGTCGTGAAGATGACCATGAAGAAACGATTTTACATCGCCTTCAGGTTTATCGGGAACAGACGGCTCCCTTGATTGAATTTTACAGCAGTCGTAACCAACTGCATCATATCAATGGCGATCGCACCATGGAAGAAGTAACCGATAGTTTAAAAGAGGTAATTACCAGCTAATCATTGGCATGGAGAATCCAGGTTCACCAATCTGGGCACCAAATCTCCCCCCGGCGGTTCCCATCGTGGCTTAGTCATTTGTGTTGATGACATGGATGATTACCAGATTTTGATAAGATATGTTAACACGCTCAGGCCCTAGCCCGGACGCTATTCTGCCTGGTTGGATGATTTTAGTCGCCTACTGGGGGGTTTATTTACCGAATTGAGGAACTAACAGTTTGTCTAAACAAGACTTAATAGAAATGGAAGGAACTGTTACCGAGTCCCTTCCCAACGCTATGTTTCGAGTCGATCTCGATAATGGTTTTAATGTACTAGCACACATTTCGGGTAAAATCCGGCGCAACTACATTAAAATTCTACCGGGCGATCGCGTCAAGGTAGAATTAACCCCCTACGATCTCAGCAAAGGTCGGATCACCTATCGACTGAAAAAGAAATAGGTTCCCCTCATAGCTGAATCGCTCCAGGTTGATTTACCTCAATCCTGGCTGAAAATTTTTAGCCTGTGGTATAATTAAGAATTTGTTGTAAACTACTATTAGTAGTTAGTGTCGTTCTATATAGCGTTAGCATCCCCCTGTAAAAACCAGGCTGGTCAACAGCCATGTTTCCGGGGAACTAAGTTATGGACAATAGTTGAATTTCCTAGGGGATAGGGGGGTCGCTAATCTCAAGCACTAAAACCTAAGAGTTAAAAATCAACAAGGGGACTACCTGCGCGTAGGGCTGAGTTGTCAAATAATACTCTGGGGAAAGTACCGCCGACCAGTAACACCATAGTAGCGAAGTAACTTTGTGCTGAAAACAGCCTAAATCAGGCTAACCATAGAAAGATACAGCACCTCTGTCTTTCTTCCCCAGTAGGGTAAGGCAAATTCATGAGCCATAAAATTGTAATCGGCCAGCTAAATCTAGTGGTTTCCCAACTCCCATGAGGTTGACATGAAAGTTAGAGCATCAGTGAAGAAAATTTGTGAAAAATGTCGCGTCATTCGCCGTCGAGGGCGAGTGATGGTGATTTGCTCGAATCCCAAACATAAGCAAAGACAAGGATAGTGATGATGAAGGTAGTGAAGTGCGTCAGAGAGGCAGAATGCAAGCAGATTCAATGATTATTAATTGGTCTGGCGCACCCTACCCATATTAACTGTTGATGTCTATTGTACACAGAGGGAAGAAAAGCAAAGTAGCGGGAAAGCTAAATTAAGTATCCCACTAACCCAAGCCAGTGATACCCTCGTCAAACGCACTTAATGGCTGTTATGATGGCCGCGCGAGGCGGCTCAGTCACTAAGCTAGGAAGTGTGAAGTTAGCCTTCACGGTCTGATCACTGGCAGGATTAAATAGAACAACTCGGCACTGTAATTAATTTTGGCACAGCACGATTATTAGGGAGAAAAAAACGTGGCACGGATAGCCGGAGTAGACCTTCCACGCGATAAGCGTGTTGAGATTGGTCTGACCTATATCTACGGAATTGGATTATCTCGCTCCAAAGAAATCTTAGCGGAGACGGGTGTCAACCCCGACACTCGGGTTAAGGATTTAACTGATGCGGACGTAGCAGCTTTACGTTCTGTAATCCAAACTAACTACCAAGTAGAAGGAGACCTGCGGCGCTTAGAAGCGATGAGCATCAAGCGTTTAATGGATATTGGTACTTATCGTGGTCGTCGTCACCGAATGGGATTACCGGTTCGGGGTCAGCGGACGAGGACGAATGCCAGAACCCGGCGTGGAGTTCGCCGAACTGTAGCAGGTAAGAAAAAAGCCGCCTCCAAGAAATAGTCTATGGAGAGGCTTTCCATGGGCCAACTGTATTAATCAATTATTCAGTAGGCAAGTTAATCAACTCAATAGGTCGTTAAAGAGACAACTATGGCGCGACAAACTAAAAAAACTGGACCAAAAAAGCAAAAACGGAATGTCCCCAACGGGGTAGCTTACATTCAGTCTACGTTCAACAACACAATTGTTAGTATTACGGATCAAAATGGGGAAGTAATATCTTGGGCTTCCGCCGGGTCTACAGGATTTAAGGGAGCGAAAAAAGGAACTCCCTTTGCAGCCCAAACAGCGGCTGAAAGTGCTGGCCGTCGAGCGTCCGACCAAGGTATGCGCCAAATTGAAGTAATGGTCAGCGGTCCTGGATCAGGTCGAGAAACAGCAATTAGGGCATTGCAGGGAGCGGGACTAGAAATTACTCTCATTCGTGATGTCACCCCAATTCCTCACAATGGTTGTCGTCCCCCCAAACGTCGTAGGGTGTAAAAAAGCCTGGTGGCGTGCGCCCAAACTAAAGCCGTAACAGGTTTTGAAAAATGAGAAGTTACATCCCCGATACTTTTCATTTTTCATTGGTAATGGGTTAGGTCTAATTTTTGGGGTAAGAGTCGAACGGAGGTCAATCGGTGGCGCAGTTTAAGATTGAGTGTATTGAATCCAATATAAGCACTGACCGTAGTCAGTATGGCAAATTTGTCCTGGGACCGTTAGATCGTGGCCAGGGAATAACCGTTGGAAATGCACTAAGGCGGGTGCTGCTGTCAAATTTAGAAGGGACTGCCATTACAGCGGTCCGAATTGCTGGCGTTAACCACGAATTTGCAACGATTGAAGGGGTTCGGGAAGATGTCCTAGAGATCATGCTGAATTTGAAAGAAGCAGTTCTCAAAAGCCATACCTATCAGAAGCAAATTGGCCGTCTCTTGGTGCAAGGTCCAGCAACCGTAACAGTCGGCCATTTTGATTTACCCTCGGAAGTGGAGGTGGTCAATAAAAATCAATATATTGCTACCTTATCCCCGGGGGCAACTCTGGAGATGGAATGTCAGATTGAAAAGGGGACAGGGTATCGAGCGGTTGATAGACATCGGGATGATTCTGCGGCTTTGGATTTTCTCCAAATTGATGCAATTTTCATGCCGGTACGGAAGGTAAACTACACTGTAGAAGATGCCCGCGATGGTGGATCTTTGGAGAAAGATCGGCTGACGTTGGAAATCTGGACGAGTGGCAGTTTGACTCCCCAAGAAGCGATCAGTCAAGCGGCTGCGATTTTGGTGGATCTATTCGGTGCCCTGAAAGATATCAACCTAGAATCAATTACGAGCGATCAAAGGGATGATATCGATCCTACCAGCCAGATCCCGATTGAGGAGCTACAACTTTCGGTTAGGGCTTATAACTGCCTAAAACGAGCGCAAATCAACTCGGTGGCGGACTTACGAGATTATACAGAGGAAGATCTCCTAGAGATCAAAAATTTCGGTCAAAAGTCTGCTGAAGAGGTGATCGAAGCTCTCCAAAACCGCCTAGGAATTACTTTACCTAAGGAGCGAGCAGCTAAATCTTGAGTAGGTGAGTGCCATAGAAGGTCACGGCTCGAAATGAGTTGTGAGTGCCTGTTTATGGCTGGTTTCGGAACTAAATCTAAGTAACTTATCTAAATAATTTGTCATGCGTCATCGTTGTCGTATTCATCAACTTGGTAAACCTGCGGACCAGCGAAAAGCCCTTTTGCGATCGCTGACTACCGAACTCATCCGTCATGGTCGTGTAACTACGACGAAAGCACGAGCTAAAGCTGTGCGCTCTGAAGTAGAACGGATGATTACTCTAGCTAAAGATGGAACACTCGCCTCTCGTCGCCAAGCGATGGGCTATATCTATGACAAACAACTGGTTCATGCGTTGTTTGAAGGAGCAGCCCAGCGCTATGGCTCCCGTAAAGGGGGATATACTCGCATTGTGCGAACGGTTCCTCGCCGGGGAGATAACTCGGAAATGGCAATCATTGAGCTGGTTTAAGGCGATTGTCAGGGAGCCGGTGACTCAAGCTGAACTCAAGGGAAGGCGGATTGTCAATGACTGATAAACAGCGCATTGCTCTGATTATCCAATACGATGGAACCCACTTCCACGGATGGCAACGGCAACCCAATCAGCGCACGGTTCAGGAGGACATAGAAACAGCTATTGGCAAGGTTTTAAAGCAGGAGCGAGTCCCCCTCCATGCAGCAGGTCGCACGGACTCTGGAGTTCATGCAGCAGCCCAGGTGGCTCATTTTGATGCCCCAGCCCATATTCCTGCCTATCGGTGGGCAACCATTCTCAATAGCCGATTGCCAGCGGATGTCCTGATTAGGGCATCGGCTCCGGTAGCGAAGGATTGGCACGCCAGGTTTGACGCTCAATGGCGACGCTATCGCTATAGCCTTTACACGGATGCTCGACCTAACTTGTTTATCCGTCGGTTTACCTGGCACTACTATCATCAGCGGTTGGATGAAAGCCTAATGTTGGCAGCTCTCAAACCATTACTGGGCTATCACCATTTATCAGCATTCCAACGAGCTGGTTCTAGTCGCCCCCATGCTTGGGTGGATGTCCAGGATGTGCAATGTTGGCGGAGCGAAGCATTTATTCATATTGAAGTTCAAGCGAGCGGATTTCTGTATGGAATGATGCGATTACTGGTGGGGCTGCTGGTACAGGTGGGGGCGGGGGAGCGATCGCTAGAAAACTTCCAAGATATCTGGGTCAACGAACGTCGGGAAATTGTCAAATCGGCAGCCCCTCCCCAGGGGTTGTGCCTACTACGGGTAGGCTATCCGAATTTCCCCTTTACTCCTGATATCTGGTTCGATACTTTTCCTAAATTTATCCTAGGAAAAACTGAACCACAATCACCATTAACTTAGGAGAACTGCAAGATCATGATGACTAAAACCTATCTGCCGCCGGTTGACTCCATTGAACGAAAATGGTACGTCATTGACGCGGCGGATCAAAGACTGGGCCGCCTGGCTACAGAAATTGCTCAAATCATTCGTGGCAAAAATAAACCCACTTACACCCCCCACATGGATACAGGGGATTTTGTAATCGTGGTTAACGCTGACAAAGTGGCAGTAACTGGCAAAAAAGGGGAGCAAAAAATCTATCGTCGCCACTCGGGTAGACCGGGAGGGATGAAGACAGAGACTTTTGATCAACTGCAAAACCGAGTCCCGGAACGAATTATTGAGAAAGCAGTTAAGGGAATGCTCCCCAAAAATGCTTTGGGCCGCCAACTATTTACGAAGCTAAAAGTTTATTCTGGTCCGACTCATCCCCATCAGGCTCAAGATCCTGAAGTGCTGAAAATTGACACAATTCCCACAGGAGGTAAATAATGCAGGCTATAGATACAGGTAAGGCAGTTTACTGGGGTACAGGTCGCCGGAAATCAGCGATCGCTCGTGTGCGTTTAGTTCCGGGCAGTGGCCAGGTAATTATTAATGGTCGCGAGGGCGAATCGTATCTGCAATTTAACACGAGCTATCTTTCAGCTACTAAAGCACCCCTAGAAACTTTAGGGCTAGAAAATGATTACGATGTTCTGGTAAATGTCCAAGGTGGGGGTCTCACAGGTCAAGCGGAGTCCATCCGCTTAGGTGTGGCTCGTGCTTTATGCGAGTTAAGTCCTGATAATCGCCAACCACTGAAAGCAGAAGGCTATTTAACCCGTGACCCTCGCGCTAAAGAGCGGAAAAAATACGGCTTGCGGAAAGCTCGCAAGGCTCCCCAATACTCGAAACGCTAGAGAGTTTTGGCTATCAATCCAGACTCAAGCGCGATCGTGTAAACTATCCTAGACAGGGGGTGGTAATATTGCCCATCCCCAGGTGGGTGCAGAATCTCAATTTATTAGGTTTTGTGACTCAGCCTGTCGCGAGCCAATTATGGCTATAATAGAAAGAAAGTAAAATTTGTTGATTTTGACTTGGTAGCTTAAACCATGCCTAAACCTGATATTCATCCCGAATGGTATCCAGAAGCTGAAGTAATCTGTAACGGCGAAGTCGTTATGAAAGTTGGTTGCACACAGCCATCACTGCACGTTGATATCTGGTCTGGAATCCACCCATTCTATACTGGAACTCAAAAGATTATTGACACAGAAGGACGAGTTGAACGCTTCCTGCGTAAGTATGGCATGATTGATGAGAGTCAAGCCACAGGAACGGAAGCGGATCAATCGAAAAAATAGCCGGGTTGTCGATTGTTTGTCGTCTGTTGTCCGTAGCGTCTGACTACTGGCAACCGACCGATTTTTGGTTTCCGGTTTATCCCTAATATTTAGCAGTGTAAAATAAGTTGTAAACCACCATTAAGTAAGGGTTAATGATGGTGATGGAGGTAATGCCAACGCCTAATTATCGAATATTTAATGATGTAAATCACCCACATTTACCGATAATTTTGATGGTAAAAAGCTGCAAAATTCCGATATTTAAGATATCTTTATACCCGGGGTTCAAGACGGAGACAAAGACAATTTAAGCTAAATTATGCTTCGACAACCGACTACTAACAAGAGGCAACCGAACCGCCATGGCAGAAACTTATTTACTAGATAAACTCAAATCCGTTGAGCAAACCTTTCAGGAGTTAACTTTACGATTAGCAGATCCTGAAATTGCGACAGATCCTGATGAATTTCAACGGGTAGCCAAAACTCGGTCTTCCCTGGAAGATGTGGTTAATGCCTATCAAGATTGGAAAACAACTCAGACGGAGTTAGCCGGGGCCAAACAAATCCTCCGAGAGACGGGGAATGATCCTGAACTCAAGGAAATGAAAGAAATGGCAGCTTTGGAGGTAGAAGAACTAACCACGAAGTTGCAAGAGTTGGAAACACGCCTGAAAATTCTCCTGCTACCCCAAGATCCTAATGATGATAAAAATATCATGTTAGAGATTAGGGCAGGTACTGGCGGCGATGAAGCGAGTATTTGGGCGGGGGATTTGGTGCGGATGTATTCCCGCTATGCTGAAACTAAAGGTTGGCGGGTAAGGCTACTGAGTGAGTCCCTGGCTGATATGGGGGGATTTAAAGAGGCGATTCTGGAAATTCAAGGCGATCGCGTTTATAGTCAGCTTAAATTTGAAGCGGGAGTTCATCGAGTCCAACGAGTTCCTGTAACGGAAGCAGGTGGGAGGGTTCATACTTCCACAGCAACGGTGGCAATTATGCCAGAAGTTGATGATGTGGAAGTGCAAATAGACCCGAAAGATATTGAGATGACTACGGCTAGATCCGGAGGTGCAGGTGGTCAGAACGTAAACAAGGTGGAAACGGCAGTTGATTTGTTCCACAAACCGACGGGTATTCGGGTATTCTGTACGGAAGAACGCAGTCAGCTAAAAAACCGGGAACGGGCTATGCAGATTTTGCGGGCTAAGTTATACGAAGCTAAACTGCGGGAACAACAGGATGCTGTGACTTCCATGCGGCGATCGCAGGTGGGGACAGGTTCAAGGTCGGAAAAAATCCGCACCTATAACTATAAGGATAATCGGGTGACAGACCATCGTCTGGGTCATAATTTCTCGTTAGCCCCAGTATTAGAAGGGGGAATAGGAGATTTGATCCAAGCGTGTATCATTCAAGATCAACAGGAACGATTGGCACAATTAGCAGAATCAACTGCTCCTGCATCTGTATAATAATGGCGATCGCTATTTTATGATTGGGGAAAGAAACCGGGTTGATGTGAGAGTTTTTCGTTTCTGATCAAAGATTTAACCAAGAAACCCGGTTTCTAGTTGGGGGGTTCTGCGATCGTGTTACGGGAAGCAGAGTTGAGTGGAAAAACAGCACCATTACTTCCGAGATAGCAAACAGTGCAGTCTGATGTTGAGAAATGGCTAAAAATAAACTCAAACTGATGGTAGTTGATGACGAACCCGATAACCTCGATTTGCTGTATCGGATATTTCGCCGCGAATTTCAGGTGTTTCGAGTAGATAGCCCAACGGCGGCTTTACAATTACTGGAAACTGAAGGGGAAATGGCGATCATAATTTCCGATCAGAGTATGCCAGAAATGACCGGACTTGAGTTCCTCAGTAAAACTGTGGCCCGTTTTCCCGACACAATTCGGATTTTGCTGAGTGGATACTCCCCAGAAACCCTAGAAGCATCCGGCGAAAATTTAGAGGCGGCGCAATTGTTTCAGTGTATTACTAAACCGTGGGACCCCACAGTGTTTGAGGCTACCATTAAAGATGCTAAAGCAGTTTACCAGCAGCGACAAGGTTCAGAAAATCCATAAACAACCCAGGCATAATTTGATCACGTTTAGCCATGACTCCAGAAATGGTTGATTTTTGTTAAGATCCAATGCGGGTATGTAATTTTTGGCTTTGATGACAGTGTAGGGGGGTGATGCCATATCTTTCCAGGAAATGGATCTACGGTCGAACCTATCCTTACACGATTTCCTGACCCCACCCTTGAACATATTTTCGTCCTAGGAGACTGTTGATGCTGCGACTAGAACATATTAGCAAAATCTATCCCACAGGTACTATTCTTAAAGATATTAACTGGGAAGTTAAACCAGGCGATCGCATTGGTTTAGTGGGGGTAAATGGGGCGGGAAAGTCTACCCAACTTAAAATTATAGCCGGAGAAGTTGAACCCACATCCGGGGAAGTTATTAAGCCATCAAGTCTACATATCGCCTATTTAACCCAGGAATTTGAAGTTGATCCGGCGCGCACCGTCCGAGAGGAGTTTTGGAGGGTTTTTAATGAGGCTAACGCTACCCATGCAGCTTATGGTGAAGTTCAGCGAGAAATGGAAACGGCTGATCCGGATCGCCTGGATGAATTAATCCATAAATTGGATAAACTCCAACGGAAATTTGAATCCCTTGATGGCTACGGCTTAGAAGCTAAAATTGAGAAGATTTTACCAGAAATGGGGTTTGACTCGGAAGATGGCGATCGCTTAGTTAGCGCCTTTAGTGGTGGCTGGCAAATGCGTATGAGTTTAGGTAAAATTCTTCTGCAAGAACCAGATTTATTACTACTGGACGAACCGACAAACCACCTCGACCTAGAAACGATAGAATGGCTAGAAATTTACCTGAAGGGTTTAACTACCCCCATGGTAATTGTTTCCCATGACCGCGAGTTTTTAGACCGTCTCTGTACTCAAATTGTCGAAACCGAACGGGGAGTTTCTCGGACTTATTTGGGTAACTATTCCGCCTATTTGCTACAAAAGGCGGAAGCTGAGGCTGCTCAATTAAGCGCCTATGAACGTCAGCAGAAGGAACTCGAAAAACAACAGGAATTTGTCGAAAGATTTAGGGCGAGTGCCACCCGTAGTACCCAAGCAAAAAGCCGCGAAAAACAGTTAGATAAAATTGAGAAAATTGAGGCTCCTACAGCTTCTTTAAAAACGCTGAAATTCCACTTTCCAGAGGCTCCCCGTAGTGGCCGGGATGTGGTTAAAATTCAAGATTTGGTGCATACCTATGATGAGAAAATCCTGTTTTTGGGGGCAGAACTGCTAATTGAAAGAGGCGATCGCGTAGCTTTTTTGGGTCCTAATGGTTGCGGTAAATCTACCTTGCTTCGGATGATTATGGGGCTGGAAACCCCCAGCGAAGGAAGTGTATCTCTAGGAAAACATAATGTGATTCCGGGTTACTTTGAACAAAATCAAGCCGAAGCCTTAGACTTGACCAAAACAGTTATGGAAACTATCCATGATGAAGTTCCCGACTGGAAAAATGAGGAAGTTCGCACCCTCCTCGGTCGGTTTTTATTTAGTGGTGAAACTGTCTTTAAAAAAGTGGGTTCTTTGAGTGGTGGAGAAAAGGCGCGGCTGGCTTTGGCTAAAATGTTGCTCCAACCTGTGAATTTGTTGATTTTGGATGAACCAACTAATCACTTGGATATTCCGGCTAAGGAAATGATGGAATCAGCTTTACAGGAGTATGAGGGAACGGTTCTGCTGGTATCCCATGACCGTTACTTTATTTCTCAGGTGGCCAATAAAATTGTGGAAATTCGTGATGGTGAGTTTCGGGTTTATCTGGGAGATTATCACTATTATTTGGACAAGTTGGCTGAGGAAAAAGAACAGGAACGACAAGCTAAGTTAGCAGCCGAAAAAGCCGCGAAAAAAGCAGCTAAGGCGGCTAAGGCGGCTCAGAAAAAGGCAGCGGCTAAGGGTAGATAGTTTTATAAATCTGTAATTCCCCCTAGACCAATTTAGGGGGATATCAAACTCGGCTTTCGGGTGTTTATTAATTGGGTGGGGTTGAAATTATGCGATCGCTCTGTCAGGTTTCCTCGCTTGAGTACAACTGAGGTTAAGTTATGTTAAATTGGGTCTGTTGTAGTGATTTTTACCTATGGTGGCGATCGCATTGGCATCCTACACTTCTTTTAGACTCCAAGGGGGTGCAACTAAACTGCTAATTTTGTCAGCAACCATTAGTGTGTCGTAACTATCGCCATCAATTGTAAACAAAATTCCATCCACCAGCAGCCTAGGCGAATAGTCCCGCAGTAATTGAAACAAACAGGGTGAAACTTTATGAATTTCCAGTTTCAGTGTTTTCATGTCGTTGCCTCACTTGATAGTTTAATGAGCCATTAACACCTATTATAATTGATCCCTATGGTTTTGGGGGATTCTTGGGAAAGTATTAGTAATACTCAATTCGGCTATCTAAATCAGCCAATAAATTAATCATATAATCACCTCAAACCACAGTTTTCATGGTATAATAGCGTTTTCGCCTCATCAGCTATTTACTATTTCAGGCAACTGTGAAAAAAGCGTGAAAAGCGACATAATTTAATATTACGCTTCCCTGGTGGACCTGGTATTGATCAGATACAACTGTGCTGGAATTGGTAAAAGAGCGATCGTAAAGGGAACTAAACTGGGTAAACTATAGGTATTCGGAGAAGTTGGGTGCGTTACACCACCACTCATGGATCAACTCTTAAATAGGGAATTCAGGGTAGAGGTAGGTAGCGCACCATTTTTATTAAACTAGACCCCTCGTGTCATGAATACTGTCTTACTGGTTGAAGACTCCCTCACCCAAAGGGAATGTCTCTCCTACCAACTAACCTGGAGTGGTTTGGAAGTCATACCCGCCTCTGATGGCTTGGAGGCTTTAGATAAGTTACAGCAGGTGTGTCCAGATGTGATTTTGTTGGACGTGGTGATGCCTAAGCTGGACGGCTACAAAACCTGTCGTTTGATTAAATCCAACCCTGACACTCAAAATATCCCCGTTATATTTTTAACCGGAAAAGAACAAAATCTAGCCGTGTATGAAGGCATTAAACACGCCGAAGCCTATGTCAGTAAACCCTGGCGACCTAAAGAACTTTTGCAGACGATTAAATGGGTGACAGTTGCTGCTAAATCTCAACCCACAGTTAATTCTGCTCAAGCCTGGTTCAACTATTTTTTCTTAATTGTCAAGATTATTGATGTCTGTTTTATCTCTAAAGGTAAACCAGATAAGTATGCACTCCAAATAGTTAAACTTTATCAGTCGGCAATTCAAGCCCTTGAACATACCCTAACATTCAATCCTAATTATCCTCAAGCGCGTCAATATTATCGGATAATTAATCATAGATATAAACTTTTTACTAAAGAATTGCAGGCAAATCATTCCTGCCAAATATGTCACTATTTTTATGGGCAGGATGGCATCAATTGTGCAGTGCATCCTCAAGGATCAAAATCTGATAGGTGTCCTGATTGGGAATTGTAGGGGCGTAAAATTTACCAGGATTAAATTGAAAAATCCCCAAACTTAGCCCCACCAACTTTACATATTTTCTGGCAGTTGTATTAGTTCACTCATCGCTTTTTCGAGTTCGCTCATGAGAGACCTTTTATCTGTGGCTATTCTAGCATAACAATCCGGCGGTGCCAACTCCGGCTGGAAATAAATTAACTTAATCCGATTTGGACTAATGCAAATCATCAAAACTTCTATCTCTGGTTTATATCCGTCGATAATTCCCAGGATTTCCTGTAATTTATTATCCGCATTTTGGTTAAGGAGTTCAATGGCTGATTTCGGACAAAAAACAAAGTGAGGAGTTGGCTTGAGGTCAATACCTAAAGTTCCCTGTTCGCTTTCCCCTTCTAGGTGAACTCCCCAAGCTAAGGCGGCTAGTTGCGGATGGTGATTTTCCACAAAGTGATCGAGTTGTTTTTGCCAGCCATTTTGATCTACAGGGGTGGGGGTAATATTCATGGGACTAGAATTCCATTAATTTCTCAATCCATTGTATATTTATTCGTCCTAGGAGGGTATCCTAAGTTTTAGGGAATTGATGGTCACGCTTACATTTACAGTTACGCGGTTGCCCCAAATATTGATACTCCGCTTAGATGCTTGAGTATTTAACATAAAAAACCATAACTCATTCCCATTTCTATAACTCAACCGGAAAATTACGCCCACTAATTGTCCGGATCTATAGAGTGCAAGTTGAAAACGGAATTCAGCGCGATCGCTATTCTGTTTAGCTATTTAAACTTACCCATTTTGCACCCATGAGTTTTACTGCCTTTGAATTTGAAGACGTTAATTTTAATCCGGATCTTCAGTCAGATACTACGGGAATTTCTCCTGATCCGATTTCCACAGCAACTGGTATTCAGGCGCAAAATTCCATAACTGTCTTAACTAATGGTCAAATTTCATCAGAACCCACTGATAACTCGGATTTTATCCTAGGTACAGAATTCGATGATATCATCTTTGCTTTAGGGGGAGATGATACTATCTATGGTTTAGATGGCGATGATATTCTTGGTGGAAATGAAGGTAATGATTTCTTACATGGAAATCAGGGTAATGATACCCTCTATGGCGGTCAGGGGGATGATACCCTTAGAGGTGGTAAAGGCAATGATGTGCTATTTGGTGATCTGGGTGATGACCTCTTATTTGGCGATCGCGACAATGATACATTATTTGGAAATCAAGGTAATGATACCCTCTATGGCGGTCAAGGGGATGATCTCCTCTACGGTGGTCAAGGGGATGACTTATTATTTGGCGATCGCGGAAATGATACATTAATTGGCGATCAGGGTTCTGATACTCTCACAGGTGGAGAAGGAAATAACTGGTTTTATCTGGGTTTGAATACGGGAGGATTTACCCCTGACCGCAGCAATTTTATTATGGATTTTGATATTAATAAAGACTCTATTGGTTTATTAGATAATCTTACTTTTGCATCTTTAAATATTTATCAAGGTGCCGGTATATATGCGACCGATACAATTATTCAAGACCGCGCTACTAATGAGTTTTTGGCGATTATTAAAAATGTAAATAGCGATGGTTTCAAGGCTACCATCTTCCCTTCAGATGAACCTACACCGACACCGGAACCCACACCAGAATCGACAGTTTTACCAACTCCTGAACCGACTCCTGAGCCGACTCCTGAACCCGAACCAACTCCTGAACCAGAACCGGAGCCGGAACCTGAACCGACTCCTGAACCGGAGCCGGAACCTGAACCTACTCCTGAACCAACTCCCGAACCAGAACCGGAGCTGGAGCCAGAACCAGAGCCGGAACCCGAACCCGAACCGACTCCTGAACCGGAGCCGGAACCTGAACCCGAACCAGAACCGGAGCCGGAACCTGAACCTACTCCTGAACCCGAACCCGAACCGACTCCTGAACCGGAGCCGGAACCTGAACCCGAACCATTACCGGAACCTGAACCCGAACCATTACCGGAGCCGGAACCGACTCCTGAACCGGAACCAACTCCAGAACCCGAACCCGAACCGACTCCTGAACCAACTCCAGAACCGGAACCAACTCCAGAACCGGAACCGGAACCCGAACCCGAACC
>NZ_JARPLU010000013.1:45907-53242 GCF_032349615.1 Limnospira sp. PMC 1279.21
CAACTCCAGAACCGGAACCAACTCCAGAACCGGAACCGGAACCCGAACCCGAACCGACTCCTGAACCAACTCCCGAACCAGAACCGGAGCTGGAGCCAGAACCAGAGCCGGAACCCGAACCCGAACCGACTCCTGAACCGGAGCCGGAACCGGAGCCTGAACCAGAACCGGAACCCGAACTTGCAGTTGTAGGGTTTACTATGGAGGAAATAGAAGTTGTTGAAAGTGACGGTAATATTATAATTACAGTCGAAAGAACAGGAGACACAAGTAGTACAGTAACTGTAGATTATGCGACAGTAGATGATACAGCGATCGCCGGAGAAGATTACATCGCTAGTAGCGGAACCCTAATTTTTTCTCCAGGTGAAACCATCCAAAATATTGACATCCAGATTATCGACGATAATCAAGTAGAAGATACGGAACAATTTAGGATTGTGCTGAGTAATCCTACTGGTGGTTTAACTTTAGGCGATCGCGATTCAATAATCTTGAGTATTATTGATGACGATGTAGAGCCGTCAGTTATCGAATTTAGTGATGCCGTTTTCAGTGTTAATGAAGATGGTACACCTATCTCCGAAATTACGGTAATACGAACTGGTGAAAGTATTGGCGAAATTAGTGTTGATGTCATCCAAACTGATGGAACAGCTACCGCTGGGGAAGACTATATTAATACTCCCATTACCATCACTTTTGCCGATGGAGATACCACACCGAAAACCGTCACAATTCCTATTATTGATGATGACATCTTTGAACCAACAGAAACCGTGATTCTGAGTCTGAGTAACCTGACAGGAAGTGCGAACTTGGGAACCCAAGAAACCGCTACTCTGTTCATTGTTGATAATGACTCTACCAATAACTTACAACTTGAAAGCGCAACCTATCTAGGAACACCTGGAAATGATAGTGCTAATGCGGCGGTGATTTCTCCTGTAGATTCGGCTATTATCATTGCTGGAAACTTTGACGGTGTGGGTAAGATTAAACGCTTGGAGGATGGAAATACAGAACCTTTATCAATTACCAACTTAGGAGGAAATGTCCGACATCTTGATGTAGACCGAGACAGTGGAGAAATCGTGGCTGTGGGTGATTTTGGCATTCGGGTTTATGATAGTACGGCGGCAAATATCTTGTGGTCAGACACGGGAATTTTTGACCGAGTTTCTATTGCTAACAATGGTACTATTGCTACCCTAACTAATAGTAGCGATACCGTGACTCTGTGGAGTTCGACAGGAACCCAACTGGCTACTACTACCCTGACAGGAACTGATATCCGTCCCGCAGATATTGCTATTGACCCCAATGGCGATCGCATTTTTGTCACCGGATTTAATCAAGTCACTAGCAACTTACAAACCCCATTTTTACGCGCCTTTGATACCGGATTAAATCAACTCTGGAATACCTGGGATTATAGCGCCTCTCAAATCACCGGACAGAATTTAGGTGCTGATACCCGTGGAGAACGAATTACCTTTGGACAAGATGGCGGACTCTATTTCCTCGGAAAAACCGATGGCGGAAATAACGTCTTTCAAAGGGATGGTCAAGACATCACCCAAAACCTATCAACTATGGTGAATGTTGATCAATTTAATAGCTTTTCTGGCGCGGGTGCTGGTTCCTTTACTTTCCATGCTAAAATAGATCCCAATAACGGAGATATCGAACGCGGTCAATTTATTGTTACCCGCACTGCCACTGGTGCTAATAGTTTTAACCCTAGCTCTATTACCGCTGATGAATTTGGACAGGTCTATATTGGTGGTTCTTCCGCATTCCAACTCCAAAATCGCGGTGATAAAACTATTAACGGTCAACCAGTAGGAAACTACACCTTGGGAGAAATGGCGGTTTTGGGACTTTCTCCAGATTATACAATCAGGAGATTCTGGAATCCACTAACCCAACCTGGTGACAATGGCTCAAGAGGAACTGTTAATGCTTTTACGGTTCGCAATGGTCAAGCCGTGATTTTTGGCACAGTTACTCAACCTGAGGTTTTCACGACTCCCACAGCTATTAACCCTAATGCTTTGGGTGGAAATGATACCTACTTAGCTACCTGGAGGGTTTAGTATAGAGTAGGTAAAATTGGGGGAAAATGAGGTGATGTCAGCACTATTAATTAATGTCTGACACCCTCATGATTTAACCCTAATCTGATTGAAGTAACAAACAGATAAAGCCTTAAATGAGAGGTAAATTTAGCTGGTATAAACCAGGTTTTTGTCTGGCTAAACTAGCCCATCAGTTTTGCCGATGAGATGTTGACAAATTACCTAAAATGTGATATATAGGGTTTGTGCTTGTGTGAGCATAAGTTGATTGAAAAAGCGATCGCATCTCATAGTCAACAATTCCCCCATAGCTTAGGCTTGATATGGGGGGGTTGATCATCTCCCAGAGGGATATGGTTAGTAAAATTATTAATTAATTTCCCGGTTGTCCCTTGCCTTTGGAGAATCGAGTTATAATCGAGTTGAGGCTGTAGAGTTTTGACTATCTAAAGAGTGATGGAAGATAAACTACTACGGGGATTAAAAGTACGGTTAGCGGCAATTTTCTGATAATATTCACGCTCGCGCGCAGTAAGTTCATCAGGTGGCACCACCAATAACTTGACAAACTGATCACCACGTCCGCCGCCCTTTGGTTTCGGCCAACCTTTCCCCCTCAGTCGGAGAGACTGTCCAGACCGAAGCCCAGGGGGAATATTCATTTTGACCATACCATCAGGAGTAGGAACCTGAATAGAGGCTCCCAAAACCAACTCATCGGGAGTTATGGGAATTTCGCAGATCAGATTATCGCCATCCAACTTAAAAAAATTGTGGGGTTGAATATCGACAATCAAATATAAATCTCCCCGTTGCTGGGTATAGGGATCAACCTGTCCTTGTCCCCGTATTCTAATCTTACTTCCCGGCTTCACCCCTGGCGGAATGGAAACCTCACCACCAGCCATACGGCGCTGAGTACCGTGGAAGGCTTCACTAAGAGTCAATGTCACCTTAGTCTCAAGATTAGAACCACCCGGAGAGGAAGAGGAAGAAGTAAAATCCTCAAATCCACCATAACCGGGTGATTTGGACTGATTGGTGCGATAGGAATAGCGACTACCAGCGCCCCCAGGACTTCCCGCCGCGCGTCCTAATAGACTATTGATAAACTCATCAAAACTAGCAAACTGGCTAAAATCAAACCCACTGACATCAGGATTATTAGCACTATTAGTAGTTCCCGACCAACCGGAGTTTCCGGCTTGATGCCAATATTGACCAAAGCGATCGTACTTTTGGCGTTTTTCGGGGTCAGAGAGTACCTCATAAGCCTCATTAACCTCCTTAAAGCGGGTCTCCGCAGCCTTATTACCGGGATTCATATCTGGGTGATATTTACGAGCCAATCGGCGATAGGCTTTTTTAATCTCATCGGCGCTAGAATTTTTAGTTAAGCCGAGAACCGAATAGTAATCTTTATAATCTGTCGTCGGCATTATCTACTCTCCTACTGTTCTCATTTCGTGCTTTTGGGTGCGTCCGCACAATAACTTGGGTCTGAAAATTCACTCTAATTCGATCCAGCCTAGCAGAGTTACGTCCTGTTAGCAAATTAACTGAATATTGCTTGACAATACTCAACAATCAGTCTAAGCTAGATAAGTACACAACAAGCGAGCTAAATGCCGAAATATACATCACCGAGTGAAACGGCTCAATACTTTGGTGTATGCTTACATACTTTAAGAAGATGGGAAAAAAACGGCAAAATTCAAGCGCTCAGGACACCATCAGGGCAGAGACGATATGATATTGCCTCCTACACGGTCTCATCAAACGAGAGAACGCAACGGGCAATTATCGCTTATGCCCGCGTTTCAAGTCGCGGACAAAAAGCAGACCTTGCGCGCCAAGTTGCAAAGTTACTCGAGGTCTACCCCAACGCCGAGCTCGTCACTGATATCGCCAGTGGTCTTAATTTCCAAAGAAAAGGACTTAGAGCCATTTGGGAGCGAGTCCGTAAAGGCGATGTCGGATTTATTGTGGTTGCCCACAAAGACAGACTCGCCCGTTTCGGGTTTGACCTCATCTCTTGGTTGTGTGAACAAGATGGTACAAAAATCGTGGTTCTCAAGCAAGACGGTTTATCCCCAGAGCGAGAATTGGTTGAGGACATCCTTGCCATTGTTCACATCTTCAGTTGCCGACTTGACGGACTCAGAAAGTATAAATCTGCAATCAAAAAAGATCCGGATTTATCCCAGTCCTGAACTGGCAAAAACTTGGAAAAAATGGCTGGCTGCTTGTTGTTATTGTTTTAACCAAGCCATCGCCATGCAGCGTCAATCAACAACTCGGATTGGTAAGCTGAAATTGCGAAATCTGGTCATGCAATCCGATTTACCTCAATGGGTGAAAGAAACGCCTTGCCAGATCAGACAAAATGCTATCTTTGACGCACATCAAGCCATAAGTGCGAGTGGTGATGCCCAATTCCGAAGTATCCGTGACCCCCGCCAAACCATCAAATTTAATAATTCCAATTTCACCAAAGGAACATGGTACAGTAAATTCACAAAAACACTGAAGTTTAAGGCAAGTGAACCTATACCAGAGCCATGTGATTATGGTACTCAATTGACTTATCGGCGTGGTAAATGGTTCGCTGTTTTTCCAGAACCTGTAATTAAAAGTCATACATCTTCAAAAAAATAATTGCCTTAGATCCGGGTGTCAGGACCTTTTTGACTGGATATGACGGCGATAAAGTCATTGAAATTGGCAATGGTGACATGGGACGAATCGTGAGATTATGTCAACACGAATATAATTTAATTAGCCGTTCAACTAAGGTAAGTGCTAAACAACGCCGTTCAATGAGAAAAGCGGCTAATCGGATTCGAGAAAAGATTCGGAACTTAATTGATGAAGTACACAAAAAAACAGCTCATTATCTGACTAATAACTATGGATTAATTTTTCTTCCTCGCTTCGAGTCCTCCCAAATGGTAGCCAAGTCAAGAAGAAAAATTAGATCTAAAACAGTCAGAAGTATGCTGACTTGGGCTCATTATCGATTTAAGTTAATTCTGAAACATCAAGCAGCAAAGCGTGGTTGCGTGGTGCTTGATGTGGGCGAAAGTCACACATCTAAAACCTGTGGAGCGTGTGGACATCGCCACGCCCAACTAGGTGGTGCGAAGATACATAAGTGTCCCCACTGTGGTAGTCAAACACCTAGAGATGCGAATGGCGCACGTAATATAATGTTACGTGCTTTGAGGGATTCCTCCTTTACTGTCAGCAATGATGGTATTGCTATAGTTACAGTCCGAGCATGGTCAATCAATGTTCAGGAATGTTCAGCTTAAATGAATCAGGATGCTAGGAAAAGCAGCATATTTATATATTTTGAATCTCAAGGAGGCGATCGAACCCATCACTAAGAGTAGGAGGCGCGTCAGTAAGTTGGCGATACATTTGGAGAATCACCCCTTCAGGAACTTGACGCGATCGCCTTTCATTGCGTGCTAGACAGACCTCCAGGGGAGTATTAACCCATAATCCGACCACGGACTGAAAACCAAAACCACGGACCTGAGCAATTAAATCTCGGCGGCGACGGCGTTGAACATTAGTTGCATCATAAATAACATCAACCATATCAGCAACGGCCTGTTGAAGTTCCCCGCGAACCTGAGCCCAGATTGACAACCAAGGTCCTTGAATACTCTCATCACCAAATAAGCGTTGGCGAATTCTATCAGTGGAGACCCAGCGCTGAAAGTGCGACCCTTGAGATAACCTTTCAGCAATAAAGGACTTCCCACTAGCAGGAAGCCCTATAATCAAGACAATTTTAGACATGGACTAGGGCAGATTGTTTATATGATAGGAAGGTTAAAATAGCCTCCTTTCCCTTAGTCAACCATAGAACTACCCAAAAGGTAAACCTAAATAATTGTCCCATCTGGAATCACGGCATTTTTCAAAATTACGGTTATTCCACCGCGAATGTAGAAGCCATCCTCTTCCCGTTCTGCTTCCTGAACATGGTCCTTGTTGATAATCTGGACATGGCGACCAATGCGAGCATTTTTATCGACAATAGCCCGGCGGATAGTAGTGTTGTTACCGATACCGATAGGAACGCTACCTTTTTCTAAACCATATTGACGTTCAGCAAAAGGTTGATAGAAATCTGACCCCATTAACATGGTGTCTTCAACGAGACTACCGGACTCGACACGAGAGCGCAACCCCAGCACAGAATGATCAATGCGACATTCCTTGAGAATGCAACCCTCAGCAATAATAGATTCAGTGATCTGACAGTCCAGCATCTTGGATGGTGGTAAGTAGCGGGAACGGGTATAAATAGGAGCGTTCTCGTCGTAGAAACTAAAAGCAGGTTGTGGCTGTTGAGTCAAAGCCAAGTTAGCTTCAAAAAAGGCCTCAATAGTTCCGATATCTTCCCAGTAATCGTTAAACAGATAGGCTTGAACATTATGATCCTTAGCGGCACCAGGAATCACTTCCTTACCAAAATCGGTTTGATCTGGGGCATCCTTGAGTAGTTTAAATAAAACATCCTTTTTAAAAACGTAGATGCCCATAGAAGCGATGTAAGGCGACTCGGCAGCCTCTTCGGGGGATAACCCCAAACTGCTGGTATCCACTGCCATTTGTTTTAGGGCTTCTCCCTTGGGTTTTTCGCTGAAATCGATAATCCGACCAGTGCTTTCGTCAATCTTCATCAAACCGAAAGCAGAAGCCCGTTTTTCGTCTACGGGTAAAACTGATAGGGTGATGTCTGCCCCTGTGTCGATATGACGTTGGACAAAATCCCGATAGTCCATGCGGTACAGGTGGTCACCGGACAGAATTAGGAAATGTTCAACATCCCATTCTTCCATGAGCCATAGATATTGGCGCACTGCATCAGCAGTTCCCTGAAACCATTGGGGGTTAGTCACACTGGTTTGTTGTGCGGCGAGGACTTCCGCAAAGCCATCTGTAAAGCCAGAAAAGTTGTAGGTTCGGGCAATATGACGGTTAAGGGATGCTGAGTTAAACTGGGTCAGGATATAGATTTTCAGAATTTCTGAGTTTATACAGTTACTGATCGGAATATCGATCAAACGGTACTTACCGGCTAAAGGAACAGCGGGTTTGGCTCGCATTTTGGTTAGGGGGTACAAACGGGTGCCCGCACCGCCACCTAGAATTACTGCTAATACTTGTTTCACTTCAATTACCTGATACATTTACGCGACATTTTTCCGGTTGTTCCCGGACAATGCGACGATAA
>NZ_JARPLU010000130.1:0-14643 GCF_032349615.1 Limnospira sp. PMC 1279.21
TATTGTACCTTATTGTCCTAAGATGTCAAGCAAATCTTGGATTAAATTCTGGCTCCCAACAGTTCCCTAAAATAGAAGCCAAGGCTAAAGTATCGATATGGACTCAGCCTGAACTCAACGGAGTTTCCGGTTCAGCCTTTAGGCAAACTTTAAGATCTCGATCGCTTATCCTGAATATTTGGATTAAACTGTTGAAAATTCCCTTATTCATGGTTTGCGGTTGTTTAGATGAAGTTAAAATTTACCCCGGTTTTGCTGTTGATCATGTTTGTGGTGGCTTTGGCGGTTCCTATGGTTTTGTCTACTGGGAGACTGGTGGTAGCCGAGGAAGTGGCTAATATTACTTTAGAATTGCAGCCTACCTGTGGGGTTAGACCTACTACTAATGTGGCTGTAGCTTCTACCCAGGTGGGTCCCCCTATTGAACAACCAGCACCTTTGACGCGGTTTCGTCGTCCCTTAACTGCTCAAAGTGCCTCTGGCCATACTCCTCAAGAATATCAGGCGATCGCCAATCAGACTAACTACGGCCAACGGTTTGTCTATGATATTAATGGTCAACTGAACAATAATCAGCCAATTATTGTCCTCCACGAAACTGTTACCACCAGTCAAAATGCCATTAATTTTTTCCGCACCCGCCACACTTCCGAAGATAATCAGGCTAGTTACCATACCTTAATTACCCTCAATGGAGATATTGTTTATATTGTCCCTCCCGATTTAAGGGCTTTTGGTGCCGGAAATTCTGTGTTTGTTGGTAGTCGCGGTGAAGAAGCAGTCAGGACTCATCCTAAATATCCCGCTTCTGTCAATAATTTTGCTTATCATGTTTCCCTGGAAACACCACCAGATGGCATGAATAACCGTCCTAGCCACAGTGGATATACCATGGCTCAATATCAGTCTTTGGCTTGGTTAGTTTCGCGGACGGGGGTTCCTAATGACCGCATTACTACCCATCAAGCTGTTGATAGATCTGGTCATAGATCTGACCCCAGAAGTTTTAATTCACAGCTTTTTTATCAACTTCTCAATAATTATCCCAGAACCCAGGAAATTATCATTGGTTGTCGGGTTCCGGGTTATCAAGGATAATTGGGGTTTGATTGACTCTCAATAGTTAATGGTTGATTGGGCGGGTTAACTACCCGCTTTTTTAATTTCCTGATCTGTGGTTATTGTTGTTGGACTGAATAACCTTGGTCGCGCAACATTTCGACGATACCATCTTCTCCGACTAAATGACCAGCACCAACTACTACCAAATAGTTTTTATCATCTTGTAAAAAATTCTGTATTTCGGTCATCCATTTGACGTGGCGATCGCGAAAAAGACGATTTCCCAACTCTGGATAATCTTTAAACCCAGTAATTATCAAATCTTCTAAAGTCTGTTTATCTCCCGACTTCCAAGCCTGTAGCATTTGTTGAAATGAGTCTTCTAAGGTGTCAATTTCTTGGAGGGTTTGTCTTAGCATCTCATCCTGTTGTTCCCAGGACAGACTATCAAATATCTTGAGTTGATCCCTCATGGTTTCTAAACTCATGATGGTTTTGTCTTGGGCGATCGCTTGCTCAAAAAAGTATCTGTCCACACCATAAAGCGGGTCAAAACCCAGATTTTGCAGTTGTAACGACATCAAAGACATCGACACAAACCACGGCTTAAAATTCGTAAATATTTGGATGGGATATTGCAACTTTTCCATGGTTTGTTGAACCAGATGATAAGTTTCATCACTGATTAGATCTAGCAAGGTTTTACCATCTGGCGGCGTAGCTATCTCTAGCATAATCGCTTGGCTTTCCAGACTTTCTAGGTCATTGATATTCAGTTCAAATACCACATTATCAGCCTGATTAAAAGCATCATTCATTACCTGGGGTAAAGGATAATCATCTGCACTCAAAACATGAATAGAACCCAAAAAATAAACTTGATTTTGGGGAGTTTCTACAGACCAGAGGAAGTGTTTAGACTCCGCCGCGTGTAAATGTGTCACCTGGGAAACATAAATCACCACCAACGCAGTAATTAGACCCGTGGTTACTAATTTTCCCAAAGTAGTTAAAAACAGGGACTTGATGAATTTTGGCATAATCAACAAATTAATAGGATTTGATGGTTATTATAGCCGTTTGTCGGGGGATCTGGTATAATTAGGGGATTTTGATATAGGGAGTGAGACACTCCCTAAGTATTTAGAGGCTATTCCTCATAAACCGCCTCAGTAACTTTCCCACGAAAGACAAAGTATTGATAAATATTGTAAAACAACATGACCGGAATTAAAGCGCCGACAAAAATAATCATAACCACCATTGAACTGGGGTCAGCCGCAGCTTGATAAATGGTAATTGTCGGGGGGATAATATAGGGAAAAACGACCATTGCTAATCCCAAAAAAGTGAGGACAAAAATTAAAATTGTCCAGATAAATGGGGTTCTTTCTTCCTGACGGGTAATACTTCTGAGTAATAAGCCAATTAGCACTATTCCCAAAATTGGAATTAGGGAAAAGATATAAACTAGGGGTTGAGAAAATAAGCGATCGCGTGCTGATTCATAAAAAATCGGCGTTACCACAGTGATTAAAATCGCGCCAATTAAAGTAGTAATAGCCGCCAGTTTAGCCGTTTTATAGTGAGTTTTTTGTAACTCGCCTTCAGTCTTCCAAATTAGATAGGTAGACCCAATCAAAACATATCCTTGAATCAAAGTTAATGCTACTACTATAGTCGGGAAACGTAACCAATCCCAAGTGGTACCAATAAAATGACCGTTAGCATCAACCTTAATCCCTTCCAGAACCCCACCGAGGGCGAAACCTTGACCCAAAGCCGCCAAAAAACTACCCGCCCCAAAAGCAAAATTCCAGAATAACTTATTAGTCGCTTGTTCGCGAAATTCAAAGGCTACAGCCCTAAAAATTAAGCCAAAAATCATCACGAAAATCGGCACATATAGGGCGCTAAGAATAGTGCTATAAGCCAGAGGAAATGCGCCAAATAGACTACCCCCCATCAACACTAACCAGGTTTCATTAGCATCCCAAATATTACTGAGACTGGTCATCAGGATGCTGCGGCGTTTTTCGCTAGAGGAAGTGAGAGACAAAATTCCCACCCCCAAATCAAAGCCATCTAGCATCACATACAAAAACAGGAATAAAGCCAAAATTCCAAACCAGACTTGAGGGAGTAAATATTGCAAAGTTTCCATTAATTCTTCTCCGGGATGATGACTTGATGATGAGTGGGGCGATGTAGCGATCGCCCCTAATTTTCGGGTAAGATAAAACCAGAGTTAACCTTGAGTTTCTGCTGGTCTTTCGTCCGGGGAAAACTGACCGGGGCTAGTATCAAAAGCCGGGCGAACTCCACCAGGAATAGCCAACTCCAAATTCGGACCACGGCGAATAATTCGACTCCCAAAATAAATCGCCGCCACCAACAGCAAACTATAAACCACAGCGAAACCAACCAAAGTAGTTAACACATTTTCCGGGGGTAAATTAGAAGCAGCATCAACCGTGCGAATTTCATTATAAACCGTCCAAGGTTGTCGTCCTACACAACGCACAGTCCAGCCAGCCTCAACCGCAATATAACCCAGAGGTGCAGAAATAATCCAACCCCACATTAACCAACCCTGTTGAGTAAT
This sequence comes from Limnospira sp. PMC 1279.21, assembly GCF_032349615.1. Lineage (NCBI taxonomy): Bacteria > Bacillati > Cyanobacteriota > Cyanophyceae > Oscillatoriales > Sirenicapillariaceae > Limnospira > Limnospira sp. PMC 1279.21. The sequence goes on from NZ_JARPLU010000130.1 coordinate 3,668, forward strand.
ATTGTCCGCTGAAAGTTTCCCCCGTAACCACTGAATAACGGTGACCGCCATGAGTCCAGCCAGAAAGAAACCAATAGCAATCATAATCCGAAAAGAGTAGTAAATCAAACCCAATAAACGCGGTCTATCTTCTGGTTTCCACTCTTTTAAACCCAAGACAGGTTCGGATAATTCTTTTTTAAATTCGAGAATATACCCTAAACCATTCGGGATAGTAATTTCCCAATCATTTTTTTGGGTCTGGGGGTTAGGAAAAGCCAACAAACTCCAATCAGCAGACTGTCCAGCGGGGATAGTTTCCCACTGCGCCTCCATAGCGGCTAATTTAGTAGGTTGGTAGTGATAAACTTGTTCGCCACTCAAATGTCCGATATAAAGCTGCATAGGTGCGACAGCGATAGTAGCTGCGATCGCAATTTTCAGAGATTTGGAGAAAAACTGATGATGCCGTTTTTTGAGGATATACCAAGCACTAATACCACCAATCACAAATAGCGATGTTTCTAATGTTGCGAAGAACATATGCAGAAAGCTATTTAACATGAAGGGATTAAAGATAGCTTGAAAATAGTCAAGCACGATAAATTTCCCCTCCACCATTTCCACTCCCGCCGGGGTTTGTAGCCAGGAATTAGCCGACAAAATCCAAAAGGTTGAAAGATTAGCGCCAAAAGCCACAAGAATCGTGGAAACAAAGTGAATAATAGGGTTGACGCGCTCCCAACCAAACACCATAATTCCCAAAAAAGCCGCTTCTAGCATAAACGCCCAGGAAGCCTCGAAGCCAATTACACTGCCAAAAAAGTTACCAATAGCCTCTGATAAAGGAGCCCAATTCGTGCCAAATTGAAACTCCATAGGAATGCCACTAGCGACACCTATTCCGAAGTTAAGGACGTAAAATTTAGACCAAAATCTGGCATGATAATAGTAGTCTGGGTTGCGAGTTTTTAGCCATAGTCCTTCAATAATAACTAGGTAGATACCTAGCCCGGTAGTAAGAACTGGCCACAACATATGAAAGATGGCTGTCAGTGCAAATTGCATTCGGGACAGTGCCACGGTGTTGGATAGAATATCCACGCTTTTCTCTCCGTTTTAACAATGTTATCGGATTATTCCCTACTACTTGAATAGGGGACGACTAGGAATGTCTAGTTATCAATTATAGCTTGATAATTATGATTGATTATGCTGTCCTTGGCTGTAAGCAAGCCCAATTTGAGACTCTGGGAAATGCCAAAAAGGTTGCTAGTCCAGGAAAAATGAGTTTGTTAATTTTTGTTAAGGCGGTGACACCTAGGCGCTGGCTAATGTGGCTGAAAAACTGGACTGGCTGGGCTTTAGGGGGGCTATAGATTGATTTATTAGCAATTTTCAATAGTTTGGGAAAGGGTAAAATAAAAGAGGGTCGTTTTGGCAACATCTCCCGAAGCGCCCCCCAAATCATTATTGTTTACCAGGTACTCCTAATGAGTAAAAAAACGCAAGCAGAAGCTATTATTCGCAATCACGTCCTCTGGTCAATGGGAGGTGGATTAATCCCTATCCCCATAGTGGATTTTATGGCTGTTACTGCTATTCAAATGGAAATGCTACAAGAACTTGCTAAACTGTATGGAGTCAACTATTCTGTTAGTACGGGAAAAGCATTTGTTTCGGCATTAACAGGTACAACTATTGCTCGTTTGGGTTCTAGTTTCATTAAGGCAATTCCGGGTATTGGTTCGTTAATTGGTGGAACTTCAATGGCTTTGACTTCTGGGGCTTCTACCTATGCGGTGGGACAGGTTGCTATTAACCATTTTTCTAGTGGTGGGTCTCTGAATAATTTTGCGGAAGAAGAGGTTAAATGGGCTTATGACTCGGCTTTTGAAAAGGGAAAAAACTATGTTTCTGACCTGGAAAAAGACAAGGCTGATGAGGCGGCTAATATCTATCAAACTTTAGAGAAATTGGGTCAATTGAAGCAGCAAGGTGTCTTGAGTGAGGAGGAATTTCAAGCGAAAAAACAAGAACTATTATCTCGGATTTAGGGAATATTGTATCGGGGTTAATTAACTGGCTGGTTAAATAATGACGGTTTCTGAAACCCGGTTTCTGGTCATGTTTCCCCCCTATTTTTCAGCAGACGGGAGAAACTGGGTTTCTTAATTATCACGATGCACTACTATGGTCTAAAGATAGCCTAATTTTTACACTTATTTAGGAGTGCTATATAGTATGTTTTATCATATTCCTAAAGCTAAACTTACTACTTCGCCACAGGCGGTTTTAGAAATACTGAAGCAGTCTAAAGGTCTGGATCGCGCGCGCCATGAATGCACTGATTATGATGATTTACTGAAGAGAAATCGTTTGTCTGGTGAGTATTATAGGATTTTTAAAAACCAGACTAATGATATGCTGATGGGTGTGGTTAGAAATTATTTGAGGGAAATTAAGGCGGCTGATAATGGGACTATTCCCAATGATAAAGATGAGATACGACGCGCAAAATTACAGTTATTTAATACAATTGTTGATGATATATATACCCAAATTAACAGGGTTCTGGATTTACAAAATCCTAATTATCTGGAAAGCCGAAAAGGTAGGGTTGAACAGGACATTAGGAAACTCTCGGAAAATATTAATGATGCGAAAAGATTGTTGGTTGAGTCTCTTTCCAAAAATCTCCAAAATATCAAAAGTTTGGAACAGCAAAAAAATATGATTGAATGCAGTATTCTCAGGCTAGAGATAGAGATAGATGATAGTGAAGGCTTTTATCATCATAACTATCAACTGCAACAATTATATGCAATAAATCAAGGACGTAAACAAGGACTTAACCAGGAATTGACTAATTTACAACATCAGATAAATGTGATTAAAAAAAATTGCCAAGATTTAGACACACAGACTAATAATAAAATATATACATGGAACGAAAAAAGGCAGGATAAAATTCGGGAAAAACAGCAACTTTCGGTTAAAATTAGCGAGGAAATTCAAGAGGTTAAAAATCAGGTGATGAAGGGATTAAATGAACTACAAGAGTTAGTGCAGCAAGAAGGTTCATTGGCTGGGATGATTCCGAATAATTTACATGGCTTATTAGGGGATATAGGAATAAAATGGGGTGGTTGTTTAAGGGAATATGAGAATAGCAACCACCCTAGATAAAGTTGGGTTTAGTTGAACTTAAAGGCTTAATTTAAGCGCCGATTCCAATCTGTTTCAGCATCTACGATCGCCTGATCAACAGTTTTTCGATTTAACATGGCTGCTTGCAAATTGTTGTAAATAATGCTTTGCAATTCTTTGATGTCTTCTAGGGGGGGAATCAAAACTTGAGCGTTTGTCATCTGTTGGGCGCTAATTTTCCTGGCTTGGTCTTGGGGTGTGGCATCTGCGGGGATGTTTTGAAAGAAGGGATTTTCTAATGCTTCAATACTGGAAGGGATGACGTTTGATGCTTTAGCAAAGTTTAATTGATTAGCACTATTAGTCACAAATAAGGCAAAATTTATGGCATCTTCTGGGTGGCGAGTATTTTGGGGGATAACTAGGTTCATGACAGCCACGGAGATTTTACCAGTTTCGCCAGTAATAGCGCTAGATGGTGCGGAAACTTTGGCGATATCGGGGGCATTTTCTGCGATCGCCCTAAAGAATTGAGGTCCGGTGGTCAATAGGGCAATTTCCCCAGCTTGATACAATTCGATCGCCCTTCGATGTCCCTGAGTTAAGACTTCTCTGGGTAACAGATCCCGTTGATATAAATCAACCCAATATTGAAAGGCGGCGCGACCTTCGGGAGTATTAAAAGCAGCCCTTCTATTATTATCAACCAACTGGACCCCCATCTGAACTAAGGACTGTAAAACTTGGGCGGAGTCGGTGGGTACAAAGGAAACAAATAGGGCATATTTTCCGGTTCTCTCGCGAATAGTTTGGGCAACTGTAGCGACTTCCTCATAGGTGGTGGGGGGATTTTCCAGACCGGCTTGATTGAGTAAATTCTGATTATAAATGACAATTTGGGTAGTCAAATACCAGGGAATGCCAAAGGTGCGATTCTGACAATTATCACCGTCGCAGGTTTGGATCATATTAGCTTCCCAGATATTGGGTAAATATAGCGATCGCACTTCTTCGGATAGGTGTTCATCCAAATTTAACCAAGCATCGCGACCCGCCAACATAGAGGCAAAATCGGGGTTTAAATTCACCAGGTCGGGCGCAGTTTGGGCGGACACCGCCGCCAAGATTTTACTCTCCATAGCTGACCAAGGTACATCTACCCAGCGAATTTTGACTTCGGGGTTATCATTTTCAAAGTTAGCAATTAACTGATTAAAATAGTCATTAAACTGAGGTTGAAGCTGCATTGTCCAAAACTCCACCTCACGGCGATCGCTTTGATCAGCAGTTGGGGAGGCGCAACTAACCCCCCAAGTCAACAGCAAACCCAACAAAGCCCAACCTATAAACCGTTTCCAGGTCTTTGAACCCATATCATTTATATCAAACTAGAATAAATAACCCAGTATACACTATTATTCAGATAACCATCTGCATCCAGCCAGAGGGGGAAGGTGTCTAACCCTCCATTTCGGCTAGAGATAACCAGCCCAACTCCCAGAATCGAGATTTTCTGGAAGTTTCAAACATTTAACAGCCCTTTGGCATATACAATGCTAAATGGTAAATTTTAACAAAACCAATGAGGTCTGAAACTCTAAGTTTATGCTAACGCTAGTGATCATAAATACAGTTTGGGTAGTAGCTTCGGTGGTGTGGGTAGAATTAGTCCGAGACACCTACCACGCCCTCGCCCATGTTTGGCAACCCCTGTATCGCCTCCATTCTTGGCATCATCGGGTATTTCGTCCCGACTATAGCATTAAAAGTGAGGAGATTTATCGGAAAGCCCACTGGTATAATGATGTGCCAGAGGCGATGGTTATGTTAGTATTCAGTCTGGGGTTTTGGTTGGGTATCTATGGACTAACAGGAGATCCTCACTGGTTGACGCTGACGGGTTCAGTTTACACCCTCGGCTTTCTACTGCCTGCGATCGCTAGAGGTTCAGGAGTTCCCCACGCGGACACACTCACTGATTTAACCCACCTTCCGGGTAATTTTTCTCAGCCACCGTCGCGGTTATTGGTGAACCCATCTTATCACTGGCGACACCATTTTGATAACCAAAATGCCTACTTTTGCGGAACTCTCACGGTTTTAGATAAAATTATGGGAACAGGACTTTCTCTAAAAGGTAAAACAGTGGCGGTGACTGGCGCTTCTGGGAGTTTAGGGCGCGCGCTACTTAAACACCTCCACAACTCTGGGGCGAAGGCGATCGCTTTATCATCAACTTCCCAAACTATCACCCTCACCATTGACCAGCAAGAATTACCCCTAAAAACTATCACCTGGCAAGTAGGAGAAGAGGAACAGTTAGCGAATCTGTTAGAAACCGTAGATATCCTGATTATCAATCATGGTATTAATGTACACGGGGAACGAACCCCAGAGGCGATCGGCAAATCCTACGAAATCAATACTTTCTCCAGTTGGCGACTCTTAGAATTGTTTTTAAAAACCGTTCGCACCAACACAGATATCGCCCGCAAGGAGGTCTGGGTCAATACTTCCGAGGCAGAAGTTAGCCCCGCCTTTAGTCCTCTTTATGAACTCAGTAAACGCACTTTAGGGGATTTAGTCACATTACGCCGCCTCGACTCTCCCTGTGTGATTCGCAAGCTGATTTTAGGGCCTTTTAAAAGTAATCTTAACCCCATTGGGGTGATGTCAGCCGACTGGGTAGCGAAGCAAATTATCAAACAAGCCAAGTCCAACGTGAGAACGATTATTGTCACCATTAACCCTATAACATTTGTGGCTATCCCGATTAAAGAGTTTTTGGTTTCTAGCTATTTCAGGTTATTTAGCAAATCTCAGCATACCTAGATCCATTTTATCATCAATCCAATGAGCTATCGTAATCCCGCGCCGACAGTAGATATCATCATCGAACTTATAGATCGGCGATCGCGACCGATTGTATTAATAGACCGAAAAAATCCCCCATTAGGCTGGGCTATTCCCGGAGGATTTGTAGACTACGGCGAGTCAGTAGAAACCGCAGCCACCAGAGAAGCCAAAGAAGAAACGGGGCTAGATGTCACCTTGATTCAACAGTTCCATGTTTACTCAGACCCTAACCGAGACCCTCGCCAACATACCCTAGCTGTGGTATTTATCGCTACGGCGAAGGGAGAACCCCAGGCGGCTGATGATGCCCAAAATTTAGACATCTTTGAGCCTTGGTGCATTCCACAGAATCTATGCTTTGACCACGATCGCATTTTACAAGACTATCTGCAATTTCGCCATTTTGGACTCCGACCCAGGCTAATGTGAGTCACCCAACTACCCCCAACTCGCTTCTTGTCAGAAAAAGAAAGTAAGAGACAGAGGTGGCCAACTAATATGGGGGTAATATCCACTTACTCAGCACCGGAATTGGGTTCTAAGCCCCACTGATACTTGAGAAAGTGCTGATACATATTTTCCCTAACCAACATTTGTTCGTAAAGATTAACCAAAAACTCCTGGGCTTGTTCCCGGCTCATTTGGTTTACCTGCATTCTAAATGAGGACAGGTTGAATTGTTGTTCCAAAGATAAGCTACTAGGTTCCATGATGACGTGAACTCCTTAAAAGTGGGTTTGGGTTAATTTTCTAGGATGGCCACCCTTGTCCCGGAAATTATTACGAATTATAACAATTATTTGACAAAATGCCTACCTTAATATACCCAAATCTTTGGATTTACCATAACAGATCTAACCCAAAAATTTGTCATCCACGATACGAGATGACTGGATAGTTGCGAAAAAACTATGGCTGTGGGGGGATAAGTGGCAATAGTTAACCGAAACTGAGAGGGTCAACATCAATGGAGAAGCGAACAGAGGGGGGGCATTTTTCCGCCAAAGCAGCCAGAGAGGGAGTGGGGGTAGTCTGACCGGGGAGGAATTTTAATAAAATCTGCCAGCGGTATTGATTAGCAACACGCATAATGGGAGCGGGTGCGGGTCCCAACAGTTCGCAAGTTCCCGGAAGCAGCTCAGAACTTAACTCTGAGGCGATACGGTGGGCGGTTTGTTCAACCTCGATCGCATCATAACCCCTTAACCGGAGTAAAATCAAGCCACCAGAGGGGGGATAATTAAGCTCTGAGCGGTGTTGTAGCTCGGTTTCCACAAAAGACTGATAAGCATGGTTTCGGACGGCTTCGACGACGGGATGTTCGGGGGTATAGGTTTGGAGAATTACCTGTCCGGGGTCGTTACCACGTCCCGCACGTCCGGCCACCTGTAGCAAAGTCTGGAAAGCACGTTCACTAGCGCGGTAGTCGGACAGGTGCAGAAGTCCATCAGCGGAGACAATACCCACCAGCCCTACAGAGTCTAAGTCTAAACCTTTGGTGAGCATTTGAGTACCAACTAATAAATCAGCCTCCCGGTTAGCAAACTGAGTTAAAAGAATTCTATGGGCATTTTTGGTGCGGGTGGTGTCACTGTCAAAACGGATAAACCGCAATTCTGGAAAAAGGCGGGTTAATTCCTGGGCGACTCGTTGGGTCCCACTGCCAAAATGTTTAAAATAGGGAGAGTCACACTGGGGACAGCGTTGGGGGTAGGATTGGGAATGGTTGCAGTAGTGACAGCGTAAGTATGGGATAGCTTCGGCGTGAATGTGGTGATAGGAGAGAGAAACATCACAACGGGGACATTCCATGACGTAGCCACAACTGCGACAGGAAACAAAGGTGCTATGTCCGCGACGGTGGATGAATAAAATGCCCTGTTGATTATTGTCTCGCAAAGAGGCGATCGCCAATTGTAGACTTCTACTGAAAATGGATCGATTCCCCTGCTTCAATTCCCGACGCATATCAACGACTTCTACCGGCGGCTGGGGGCGAGATAATACCCTTTCAGGTAAAGATAGATAATGAATGGATGGGTTATGATTGTGGCGATGATGCTGCCAAGTTTCCAAGGCGGGAGTGGCTGAACCCAAAATTAAGGGGCAGTTTTCCAGTTCCGCCCGCCACGCTGCCACAGTGCGAGCATGGTAGCATGGCTGCGGCTGGTCCTGTTTAAAGCTGCTGTCATGTTCTTCATCGAGAACAATTATGCCTAAATTGGGTAAAGGGGCAAAAATTGCCGATCGCGTTCCGATTACTACCTGGGGAGTACCTTGGATCATATTACGCCAGGTATCGTAGCGTTCACCTTCTGACAAACCACTATGATAGACAAACACCACCTCACCAAACCTCGCGCGAAAGCGATCGGTTAGTTGGGGAGTTAAGCCGATTTCCGGGACTAGGACTAGGGCTGATTTACCCTGGTCAATAATGGGGGCGATCGCCTGTAAATATACTTCAGTTTTGCCCGAACCTGTCACACCATGCAGCAGCAGTTGATGAAAACCAGATAACCCCAAAATTACGTCTAAGGCTTGTTGTTGGTGTTCCGTCAGAGATAAAGGCTGATCCGCTATTGTCGAAATACCCTGTTCCGTGCGTAGAATTTCGCGATCGCCAATTACTACACATCCCTTTTTCTCCAGAGTTTTGAGTAAGCTAGAACTGGTGTTGCAGGTTTGCAATAAATCAGTTACCCACATTTCCCCACCCCGCCGCCGCAAAATTTCCAGCACTTCCCGCTGACGGGTGGTTATGTCTATAAAGTCTAACTCTACCCAATCTATCACTAGGGTGATTGCTGGTCTGAGTTTAGGGCGCGGTGGTGTCGGCGGTTCGAGATAGCTTTCCACCCAACCCCGTTTGATCAGATCCTGTAGTCCCCGAGAGCCTCCCTTAATTTGTCGTTGCAAATACTGCCAGGTATAGTCTCCCGTAGCTGACTGGCGCAAAAGTTGTAAAATCCTTTGGGCTTTCGGTTGCAAAAACTCTTCAGCACCGTCTGGAATAGCATTAGTAACTAAACGAATACGTCGCTGGCTACGGCGTAGGAGTCCGGGGGGGAGGGCAGTTCGGATCGCCTTAATTAGGGGGGTTTGATAATACTGGGCGACCTGTTGTAGTAATTGCCAATAATTGGGGGGGAAAAATCCCTTGACAGTGATATCTTCTACGGGACGCACTTTGATAGAGGTAGCCTTACCCGGTTCCCTCAGATTTTCTGGCAGTTCTGATGTTAACCTAATGGCGATCGCCCCTATCTGTTGAGCGCCAAAGGGGACACTGAGAATATCCCCCGGCATAATATCTAAGTGAGGCGGCACTTGGTAGGTATAAAGTTGTTCTATATCTTCCGTGTCCTCCGTCTGGCGGAGGGTGGGTATATCCACTAAAACCTCAACCAGTTGATGGTCACCATTACCGCCCCAATTTTCTGAACCGTAAGATAGACCACCTTCAGCCAGTTTTAGGGGAAGTGGGTCGCTTTTCGGAAATAACCTGCTGGAAACAGAGGGTGATTCGATTGCCCCCCCGTACAATACCACGGAAGATTTATGCATACAACCTACCCAAAAGTTATGAGGTGCTGAGAATATCTGCGATCGCCTGATGTTCTTCTGGGGGATCACCCACAGCCTGTCGAGCATCAGTAATCAGCCAATCCAAAGCCGCCGCCTGAACATCAATCGAAGCTCCCAGCTTATCCACACAGTAGCGACCAAACACCAATTTGTCTACCAGGCGCACCCCACGCCCCAACCGAGAATACTCGAAAATCACGCTATTACTGACATAGGAGTTGCTACATATTGAGCAACTCGGACCTATCATAGTCGGACCGATAATAGTTGCACCATCTTCAATGCGGGTCATACCACCGATATAGACCGGGCCTTCAATATGCACTTTATCCCAATTCACCGCCACATTTAGCCCAGTGTAAATCCCCGGAGCCACTTCTCTACCTGGGATAGGCACATTTTTCACCTCACCCAGCAACACACTGCGAATAGCCCGCCAGTAGTCGGGAACCTTCCCAATATCTACCCATTCAAAATCCATAGTAATCCCATAAAAGGGCGCGCCCATTTCCACCAAATGGGGGAACAGTTGGCTACCAATATCATACTCGCACCCAGACGGGATGTAGTCAAATATCTCTGGCTCAAAGATATAAATCCCCGTGTTAATGCTGGTGCTGAGAGCTTCTTCTACAGATGGTTTCTCCTGAAAAGCCCTAATCCTGTCCATTTCATCCGTAACCACCACCCCATAGCTGGAAACCTCATCTTTCGGTACAGATTTCATCACTACAGTAGCGATCGCACCTTTCTGTTTATGCCATTTTACCGCCTCACTCAGGTCTAAATCAATTAAGGCATCCCCGCACAACACCACAAACGTATCATCAAAAAATGGGTTAAAGTCCTGGATTTTTTTCATTCCTCCAGCAGACCCCAAAGCCTTACCTATCAGTTGACCATCTTCGATACTCCCCTCAAATGAGTAAGAAATCTCTACCCCAAACCGCTGACCATCACGAAAATAGTTCTCAATTTCATCCGCCAAATGGCTCACATTGACCATGATTTCCTTAAAACCATGGCGACGCAGCAAATCTACCAAAAACTCCATTACTGGCTTTTGGAGAATCGGAATTAATGGTTTCGGTATGGTGTAAGTAATAGGGCGAACACGAGTCCCCTTACCAGCAGCCAAAATCATCGCTTTCATATTCACACTCTACCCTCAGCTATTCTTATTCTTTAACACTCCCCGCCTACAAAGGCTAGGCTAGGGATTCTTCGTTGATCAGCCAGCGGGAGCTTAACCCCTTGCTAAATATCTTCCCTGTTTGCTTAATGGTTTTCCGTTCTACTTAGACAATGACCTGATCCACATTTAGTCTCGGTCAGCCCTCTGGTCCCGTTCACGTAAACCTCTTGGGAGCGTGGAAGCCCCGTGTCTTTAGACCGGGGAGGAC
>NZ_JARPLU010000131.1:0-14478 GCF_032349615.1 Limnospira sp. PMC 1279.21
GGAAGGGGAGTTATACGGATTGAGGACTGGGGCGATCGCCACTTCTGCTAATATAGGGGGTTATGGGGGGAGTAAGGGGGGATGTGGGCTGGGAGTCGGCGGTTGGCGATCGCTTTGAGGGGTGATATAATTCGGGTTGATGCCTCGATAAATTCTTTCGCCGCAGGGGGAGGTGGCAAGGTGCGATCGTATTACATCACAGCCGGCCTACCACTACCCTAGCAGGATTACTGAAATCCTGGGAAATGGGGATGAAGTGCTGAAGTGCGATCGTTTTTTGAAAAGCATCCACCGCCTCTTCTAGCTTACCGCTCGGCAGCAGTTGATTACCCCTAACTAAATCGCTGACCAATTCCTTGACTCCCCAGACCAAAGCTGATACAATACCGAAGCATTACCCTATTATACTAGAGCCTTGTAAATAATCTATCAAGTTGGGTAAGTATCGTGATATGGTATAATCCTCGGTTATGTCAGGGGTAGGTGTGAATTGGGAAGTTAGTTATGAGAAGTAGTCAAGGAATGAGTGCGGGTGAGTTACTGAAGCAGGCTAATCAGTTGAAACGCTCTGGGAAGTTTGAAGAGGCGATCGCTCTCTATAATAAGGGTATTGAGAACCGTTTTAACACTGTATATAATACAATGAAAAAAATGTATAATTTTTTGGTAAATTTGGTTTAATTTGGATGTTACTAGAGTTTATTGTTAACTGTTTTTAGGATTCTAAATCATGGCTCATAAATCGACAAATATTAGTTCAAGAGTAACCCCTATAAAACGGGTTTATATTAGAGGATGTCCGCGATCAGGCAATACACTTATCCTATATATGTGTAGGGCTGGATTTAAAAATAGTCATATATTAGAAGAACAGGAAATCCCAGTAAAAGAAAAAAGTTTTGCTGATAAAGTTACCTTTGGTACTTTCCCTTCACCTCACACATCTCCACACAGAAAAATATGGGCAGAACATTTTTTGGACGACGAGGATGCAGGAATTATATTTATGCTTCGCGATCCTAGAGATGTTCTTTTATCCGATCATGGTTTAAAACCTGGTCAGCCCTGGATAGGAGACCCGCAAAGATGGATTGATAATGCTGTTTTGTTGCAAAAGTTAGAGAGTCATCCTAGAGTTATACCAGTAAAATTTGAGGAGTTGTTAACTAAACCAAACGAAGTACAAGAAAAAATCGCAAAAGCTTTTGGTTTAGAGATAGGAGTACCTTTCTCTGAGTGCTGGAAGCACTTTGCAATGCCTACTCTGAATAATCTGCAATCTCTAAAAGGAATAAGACCATTAGACTCTACGAGAATTGGCAACTGGAAAGGCGATAACGAAAAAAGCAATTATGTCACCAATAAATTACAAGCGCAGTCAAAGATATTCGCTTTAATGGATCATTTTGGATACGACACATCTACATCAGAATTTATTAAAGAAAATGCCGATTTGAAAAGAACGATTCCTTTTTATAATGATCTGATATCTCAACTCTATGTAGAAAATCCGTATAATGACTTTAACTTCAAAGAATACCCAATAGATTTACAAGGGTGGAACGGCAAGCATAAGGTATTTGCTCAAACGATATCGACAATCAAGCCCAAGATAATTATTGAAGTTGGAGTCTGGAAGGGACAGGCAACTATCCACATGGCAGAGATAGCTACAAAAGTTGATCCGGAAGTAATTGTGATATCTATAGATACTTGGCTAGGTAGCCCCGAACATTGGAATCCTAAGAGACCTGATAAGATTTTCTGGTCTCTTAAACTTAAACATGGATATCCAGGATTATACTACCAATTTTTAGCAAATGTGATGTGGAAAGGGTTAGAAAACAACATTCTTCCTTTACCCCAAACCAGTACGAATGCGGCAATCATCCTAAAACGTCTTGGAATTAAAGCAGATATGATACATATTGATGCAGGTCACGACTTTGAAAACGTTTATTCAGACTTGGTTAATTATTGGGATTTATTGACAGAAGGAGGAGTATTAATCGGAGATGATTTTACCTGGGAAGGTGTAAAAAGGGCAGCAGAACATTTTTGTTCTGAGCGTAATCTTAAGCTGGTTGAAGACTCTCCCAAATACATCATAAGTAAAGATAATTCAATCTAATAATTCTATCAACAAATAAAACCAGACTGAAATGGCAAAAGCTGCTGTATCGATTTCCGCTTATAACCGACCCGAATACTTTAAACAAGTGGTTGAGTCCCTAGAAAACAATCCAGAATCAAGCTTTTTGGATTTCTACTTTTTCTTAGATGGTGGGCAAGAATCAGCTCAAGAAGAAAATGCAAAAATTATTACCAATTCTTCAATAGTTAATAAGCATATTATTGCCAGACATAATAATTGGGGTTTGGGTCGGAATATGATTGAAGCTAGATGCACCCTATTCGATGTTTGCGGATATGATCGAGTTCTGGTGTTAGAAGACGATATGGTTCTTTCTCCTTATTATATTGGTTTAATTTTTAGGCTTTTGGACTGGTCAGAAGCTAATTTTGATGATGTCGGTGTTGTTCAAGGATGGTTTCCCTGTCAGTGGAACAGAGAAGAAAAATTGCATCATTTAGATAAGGTATGTGTAGGAAACCCTCATTGGTGGGGATATGCTTTATCTCGGAAAGTATGGGATGAAATTAAATCATTGCTATATGAGTATGAGGATAGATTTTTAAAAGATAGAGCTTACAGCCAACGTGATGATCATGCGATTCGAGAATTTTATAAGAAAATATTAGAAGATCAAAACCGAAAAGAAAGAGGTTTAAAAAATGGCCTCAGACTTGGGATATGCGGCCACATTTTTTGAGCCCAAAATTTCCGACCGGACAGGATGCAGCAACTACACTGACTCTTTGGCTATCAGGATATAACAAGATTAATACATTGGTTAATCGAGGTTTAGCAATTGGCACATTTGGAACACATTTCACGGAGTCTCAATTTAAAATGATGGGACTCAACAAAGTTGTTTTAGATGTCTTTGAAATAGATAAAAACCTGGAGCAATTTGTAGCTTCTGATGCTCATGCAAATGTGTTAGATAAATACGATCATAGAAATAACTCAGAAAAATCATGCTTAATTAATTCAGAACTAGAAAGTAAACCAACTACTATTAGCCTATTACCTTCAATAAAAAAGGATGTGTTAAAAGATCATGTTACAACAGATAATAGTTATTTGATAGTTGCTAATAGGCTTAAACGCCAAGGCAAATTAGAGGAGGCGATCACTACTTATCATCAAGCGATTTATCAAAATCCTAACTTTGCTTGGACATATTATGGTTTAGGAGAAGCCTTGGAAAAATTAGATCGTCTAAATGAAGCCTTGGAAGCCTATTCTAAAGCAGTGGAGTTAAACCCAAGTTCAAGTTTGTTAAGTGATAAATTAGGTGTAGCACTCGAGAAATTGAAGAAAGTCAGCGACAATCTATCCAGTCTATAAAAGTTAAGTGTCAACTGAACTGTTTACTTTTATATAGATAGAAAGTCAATCGTACCAAGGGACTAAAGCTCGATATATTTGTCAAGTGGTATAAATCTCGTGATATGGTATGATAATCATGATTCATGACCTGGTGTTATGTTAAAGTAAGCCCGATACCAGATATGGTTTTCATCTAACCCAACTGATTTACCCTGCGATCGCCAACAGAAGACTATGCCCTATAATCTGAATATACCTGGACAATTTACAGAAAGAGGACTGTGGGCAATTGAAGCCCTTGCCAAATTAGTTCCACCGGGTGGAGTCGTCGTCGAAGTCGGCTCCTTTCTAGGACTGTCCTCCTACGCATGGGCTAAAAGTGTTCATTCATCCGTAACTGTTTACTGTATTGATTCCTGGGAGCAAGACGTAGAATACGCTCAAAAGTGGCGGGACAGGTATCAGACCGATTATAACTTAGAGAATTTTCGCGAGTTTACTAAAAACTGCCCTAATTTGGTGGCTTTACCCGGTTTAAGTCCCCAAGATTTTGCTGATTGGGATAAGTCGATAGATCTATATTGTCTCAACGTAGACTATCAAAATATAGTGTTTGGGGAGAACCTGAGTTTCTGGTCACAATTTTTGAAGCCAGATGGAATTATTTGTGGTCGCGGCTACGGTCAAGAGTTTCCAATGGTTATTGAGGAGGTAAGGAAACTTACCAACTTGTATAGTGTAGAGCCTGTAATTGTGGAAGGCATTTGGTGTATAGCTTCTGGTGTAGATTCTGAAAAGTTAAATGGTTTCGCCAAAATTAACGAAATTCATGGTTATGAATATGAGTTAAGTATTAATGAACCTCCAGCCCTTTTGGAGCCTGGAGATTTACTTAAAGTTTCAGGTAAACTCCAAAATATTAGTAGACGAGATTGGGATGTATTTATTGGTGAGCGGGCAATTCTTAAAATAGGCATTCAAGTTTATGAAGAAAATAAACCTGGTCGTCAGGAATTTAGGATATCTCTGGGTGTAGATAAATTTATGGATGGTGCAACTATTGAGTTTGAAGACTTCATTGATACTAAACTGTTCAAGCAAGGAAAAATTAGATTAGTGTTTGATGTAGTGGCAGAAGGTCATTATTGGTTTGAGGAAAAAGGATCTAAACCTCAAACAATCACAGTGCCAATTTTACCTGTAACTGCGGGTAATTTAATCAAGGTTGGTAACCAACTGAAACGGGCAGGAAAGTTAACAGAAGCGATCGCCAGTTATCGTCATGCTCTGGAGTTAAATCCTAACTTATCCTGGTTATATTACAACTTAGCAGATGCTTTAGATAAACAAGGTAATATGAGTCAGGCAGTTACCAATTATTGCCATGCAATCGATTTAAACCCTAATTCATTTTGGTTTTATTATAGCTTCATGGAAATGTTATATAAGCATGGCAAATATTATCAGGCAATTGGCTACTACCAAACTATAATGAAACTACAAAAATTAAAAAATATTTTGTATAAAAATAAGTCCAAAAAAATCCTCGTTCATAAGTTGTTACATAAATATAAGGTTATCAATAATGATGTCATGAGCTTTGTTATGGACAATGGTTTTGATCCGGAACTGTATGCTACAACTAACAATGAAAAATGGAATGAATTCAAAGCTTGTCCCTCTGTTAATAATCACGAAATAAACCTTTATCAACATGAAAAAAAGATATATTCCCAAAATGAAGAAGATGGTGTTATTGAAAAAATATTTGAAGTGATAAAAACCACTAATAAATATTATGTTGAGTTTGGAGTAGAAAATGGAAATGAATGTAATACTAGAAATTTGAGAGAAAATTACGGATGGACAGGATTATTGATGGATGGAGGTTGGGAAAATAAAGAAATAGGCTTATATAAGGAGTTTATTACTGCTGAAAATATCAATCATCTCTTCAAAAAATATGATGTACCTCAAGAATTTGACTTATTATGTATCGATATCGATTATAATGATTTTTATGTTTGGAAAAGTTTAGATGAAATCTATCAGCCTCGTGTTGTTATTATACAATATAATGCTTCACATTTACCTATGGAAGATAAAGTTGTTAAATACGAACCGAATGCTGTGTGGGACGGTACAAATTACTGTGGTGCAAGTATAAGAGCATTGTATAATTTAGGCAAACATAAAGGATATTCCTTGATTTATGCAGAAAAGAAAGGTGTCAATCTATTTTTTGTAAAGAGTTCAATATTAAGTACAATTGAATATTCATTTAAAAATACAAATAATATATTTTTGCTCTACAATTATCCTCAATATGGTTCAGATATTCGTGGGGGTCACAGACAGGATGGTAAAAATAGAGAATATGTTAGCTCAGTTGAGATTTTATCAACATAAATCAGATTCAATTATGAGGATATATATATTGCATGATATGAGAAGTTGAATTAATCAATTTTTTATCGAATATGACACCCAGACTGTGAACGGATTTTTCTGCCTTGCCTGTTGCTTGCTATAAATCTTACATTATGATAAAGTCCAAAGGCAGAGGATATTCAGATTGAAACTTTTTGCGTAATGTGCTATAAATGGTTTGAATCTTTTTGAAAAACCGAAAATTTTTGGTTATATGATCCTAGCTGGTGGAGTCACAAAAATTTACCAATGAAAACAGCATTAATCAGTGGAATCAGTGGACAAGATGGAGCTTACCTGGCTCAGTTGTTGCTAAACAGAGGTTATGCAGTTTGCGGAACCTCCAGAGATGCCCAAATATCTAAGTTTGCGAATTTACATCGTTTGGGCATTTATGATAAAATCAAGTTGGCATCAATGGCTCTCAACGATTTTCGTAGCGTTTTGCAAGTCTTGGCTAAAATTCAGCCGGATGAGATTTATAATTTGGCAGGTCAAAGCTCAGTAGGTCTTTCTTTTGAACAACCCGTAGAAACCTTAGAAAGCATCGCTACAGGAACCTTAAACCTATTGGAAGCCATTCGTTTTATGGGAGTTCCCATAAAAAGCTACCACGCTTCCTCTGGGGAATGTTTTGGCAACACGAATAACCTTCCGGCTGACGAAAATACACCTTTTCATCCCAGAAGTCCCTATGCGGTGGCTAAGGCTACGGCTTTTTGGCAAGTTGCCAATTATCGAGAAGCCTACAATTTGTTTGCCTGTTCTGGTGTATTATATAATCACGAATCACCTCTGAGGCCAGAAAGATTTGTGACCCAGAAAATTGTTTCAGCAGCTTGTCGTATTGCCAAAGGGAGCAAGGAAAAGCTATACTTGGGTAATGTTGATGTATTTCGAGACTGGGGCTGGGCTCCCGAGTATGTAGAGAGTATGTATTTGATGTTGCAACAGGATGAGCCAATGGATTATGTGATTGCCACGGGTGAGACTTACTCCTTGGCGGATTTTGTGACTAAGACTTTTGAATGTGTGGGCTTAGATTGGCAAAACCATGTAGTAACAGATGCTAACTTGTACCGACCAACAGATATTGCTTGGGGAGGAGGAAACCCCATGCTGGCAAAAGAAAGACTAGGATGGAAAGCAAAGTTTAAGATGCCAGAGGTAGTTAGGATGATGGTTGATGCTCAGTTTAATATTTCATGATTGACAAAATCATCAAACAATCCAGAGAAGTTTGTAAATGCAAAAACCAGATATTTTATATGAAAAGGAAGCAACTAAATCAGACTTTTGGTATAAATATTGCAGGCCATATAACCGGAGATTTTGGCTTGGCAGAGGCTGCAAGATCTAATATAAGAGCAGTTAAAAGTGCTGGTATATCATACGCATTGAATAATCTTAATGTTGTTAACGGAGAATATACAGACACTACATATACCAATTTTTCAAAGGATAATCCCTATCCAGTGAATTTGGTAGTAACCAATCCAAACTGGTTGTATGAAGGTGTTTACAACAAGATATTTGATGATTTTACCATTGAATACTTTAAAAACAAGTATAATATTGGATTTTGGTTCTGGGAACTACCAAAATTTCCATCTGAATGGGAGTTTGCTTTTGAATTTTTTGATGAGATATGGACAGCTAGTGGATATGTAGCTGATGCCGTGTCAGCAGTATCACCAATTCCCGTACTGAAGATTCCTCTCTGCCTTGAAATTAACAAACCATCATTAAGTAGGAGCGAATTAGGGTTACCTGAATCTAAATTCATATTCTTGTTTACCTTCGATTTTGGTAGTTCATTTGTCCGCAAAAATCCCTTGGCTACTATCATGGCTTTTCAAAAAGCTTTCGGAAAATTAAATCATGATGTTTTACTCATAGTTAAGTTTTCAAATTCACATCATTATCCTGCTCAACGAGATGAACTTTTAGACCTTATTAAAGACTGGTCTTCGATTCAAATCATAGAAGGACATTTACCTAAACACAAAATTCATGGACTTATATATAATTGTGATTGTTATGTATCCTTACACCGCGCAGAAGGCTTTGGCTTGGGCATGGCAGAAGCCATGTTTTACGGCAAACCTGTAATAGCTACTGCTTACTCATCTAATCTGGATTTTATGAACGTAGGTAACAGTTTTTTGGTACAGTATGATTTAGTAACTACAACCGAAGATTATGGCCCTTATCCGACAGGCAGTATTTGGGCTGATGCTAGTATTGATCACGCGGCTCAGTTAATGCAGTCCGTTTTTAGCAACTATGATCATGCCCAAGAGATTGGAACTCAGGCTGCCAAGGATATTCAGTCTTTACTGAGTCCGCAAGCTATTGGTAGCCAAATAAACAAACGTCTGGAACTTATTAGAATAAGAACAAATAATTGGAAATCATCAGTCAGAAAGACTGCTTTTTTAGAAATAAAAACTGATATAGATTCATTAGAATTACAAATTCAAGGTTGGAAGCTGGCTTGTCAACAGGTAAGACAAGAGTTACAAGAATATCAAATCAAACTCCTTGAAAGTGATAAAAACTTCAAAGCTTCAAATCTTCTAAGTAAACAGCAATCAATTACCCATTAATATAATGATGCTAAATCAACAACTTGACTACTCCTTTGGGGTTAATGCTTTTGGCCACGTTAGTGGTGAATATGGTATGGGTCAGGCAATACGATCCACTATTAGAGCAATGGAAACAGCGAAAATTCCTTTTGTTATCCGAGATTTTAAAGTAAAATGGCATAGAAATTTAGACAACAGCTATACAGAGTTCTCAAATCAAAATCCTTACCCAATCAACTTGATACATATTAACCCAAGTAAATTGTTAGATAGCATTGAACCCGAGTATTTTAAAAATAAATACAACATAGGATTCTGGGCATGGGAATTGCTGGAATGTCCGCAAGCTTGGTATTCTGAGTTTGACCTATTTGATGAAATATGGACTTATAGCAATTATGCAGCATCAGCCCTCGCACTGGCTTCACCAATACCTATTTTCAAGATGCCACTAACCATTTATTTGCCTAAACCCATTATTGGAAGAAAGGATTTAGGTTTACCCCAATCCAAATTTATTTTTCTATTTATGTTTGATTTTCGCAGCACATTTGCAAGAAAAAATCCCCTAGCTGTAGTTAAAGCTTTTAAAAAAGCCTTTGGAGATTCCCGTGATGTCATGCTAATCCTAAAATTTTCTAATGCTGATGCTTTTCCAAAAAAGTTTGCTGAATTGTTGAAAAATATTGACAATGATAAATCAATATACACTATTAACAAACACTTAATGAAAGAAGAAATTAATGGACTAATTAATAGCTGTAATTGCTATATATCGCTGCATCGTGCAGAAGGTTTTGGTTTAACAATGGCAGAAGCCATGTTTTATGGTAAACCTGTGATTTCTACAGGTTACTCATCCAATATCGAGTTTATGAATGTTAATAATAGCTTTTTAGTTAAGTACAAACTGATAAAAAATCCTCAAGATGAAGGGCCATATCCCAAAGGATGCGTATGGGCAGATCCGGATATTGACCATGCAGCATTTTTAATGAAGTACGTTTTTGAAAACTATGAAGAATCCCAAAAAATCGGAAAGAGAGCAGCACTAGACATCCGTTCTATACTAGGCGATCAAGCAATTGGTGATAGGATTAAAAATAGGATTGATTACATTATGGCTAAAATTAACCAGTCTGGCTCCGACTATCATATTCATCAATTAAAAGCGGAGAGAGAGGGATTAATACAGCAACTCCAAGCTTGGAAAGAGACTGGCAAGCAAACCCAAACTCAACTTGTTAAAATTCGTTCTCAACTTAACAAGCTTAGTATGAACTGATAATTTATAGCAAATATTTATTAACTTGAGTTACCTATAATAGAGGATGCTTTAGTAAGAAAATACTCAACCATTCTGGAGTATTCTCGTGTTATAGTATACTAGGATCTAATTCGAGAACACGGCGATAGCAAAGACTGGCTTCTGTGACTTTTCCCAAGTTTGCGAGACAATCTCCAAGACTGAGTTGAGAAAAAGATAAATCTGGCTTTATTTCTACAGCATGGCTATAAGCATTCATAGCTTTTTCCCAACATCTTAGTTTACGGTAAACATCTCCTAAGTTATGATAGCTATAAGGAAAGTCTGGCTGTAACCTAATGGAGTAGCTGTATGCTTCGATCGCTTTTTCGAGTTTTCCTGCCTTCGCCAACTCATCGCCCAAAGAATGATACAAGTGATGAGGAAACTCATAAGATAACTCAGTGGATTTTTGCAAACAGGCAAGCGCCTTATCCCAATGTTTGAGTTGCATCATGGCTATACCTAGCTCGTAATGTATATGACCAGCAGAAGGATGTAAAGCAATAGCCTGCTGATAAAAATTTACAGCCTCAGACCAAAGACCTGCATCACCCTTCTGCTTACCCAAGCCTAACAGCCTATCCGCTTCAATAACATCTACCCTGGTGGAATTATTAGCATTAACTAAAACTTGAAGCGGTTTTTCAGAGCCTTTTATATCCAGTTGCTCTTTTGGTTCACCAATCAAGTCTCGGACATAATTATCCCAACCCTGCTTAAATAAACGATGGTTATTCTCCCTAACCTCACGACGCTGTGGCTGATTTCCCTTCTGGCGAGTCGCCCCCTCTTGGTGCTGCAAACTCACCTGATTAATGCAGTAACACTTCTTCTGTAAATCCCGCCCCAAACGCAAACAAAAATCAATATCCTCCAAACCATAATCATAATCCAGAGAAAAGCCGCCGACCCTTTCCAAATCACCCTTCCGACACAACAAAAACGCCCCCGTCACCGCCGGAAAGAAATCACCCTCAGCCGTAGCATTCGCCAAATAATCCTTCAGACTCCCATGGCGAATTTGTTCCGGCTGGAAATAACCTCGCTTTTCGTTCCAAACAAACTCAATACCCGTATGCTGCACTCCCGGTTCCTTTCCTTTCGGTAACGACGAAGGCTCATCATCCAAACGCACCCCCACCGCCCCAATGGTGGCATCATCCAACCGACTCACTGCCAAAGGCAACACATCCGAACTAAAAACAATATCATTATTCAGAAACAGCAAATAAGGATGCTTCGCCAAACCCGCCCCATAATTACAAGAATTGGAAAACGAAAAATTAGCACCTCGGTTAATATAACGAACATCCCCCTTAATCGCCTGCTGACGAACCACCTCAGCCGTGTTATCTTCCGAACCGTGGTCAATAATAATGAACTCAACCGGAAAATAAGTATTCGTGGCAAAAAAACTAGACAGAAGCCGCCGTAGCAAACCCGCCCCATTCCAACTGAGGACAACAATAGAAACTCCCTGACCCACCGGGCGCAATCTCCGAGTTTCTAACACACCCTCTCCCCAGTGTTGCCAAACCGACCCCACAGCAGGGAACCCCGCCAATAACAAATTCAACTCATCCGAGAGGACGCCAACCCCGCTGCGAACCTCATCCATAACCGCAGCCAACCGAGGCCCATTCACCCCAAACCCAAACTCCGTGGCAAATAACTCCCGACCGCGAACCCTGAGCCGATCGCATTCCGCCTCATCTGATAATACCCTATCCAAAACCGCAGGCAAATCCCCCTCAGCCACGGGAACCACAGCCCCCGACTCAATCACATCAGCCACCGCCGCCGTTTCCGACAACAGCACCACCAACCCCATTCCCAAAGCATCCGACAACTTCGCCGGAATTTGGAACTGCGACACCCGAAAGTCCGCATCCTGCAACAGGACACAAATATCACCCACCGCCACCACATCCGGGATAGACTCAAAGGGCTGATTCCCCACAAACACATAGTCCACCCCAGGGATACCCTGCAACTCCTCTTTTAACTTCCCATCGGGGAAATCCCCAATAATCGCAAATACGACATCCTTGCGCCCCAAACTCCCCAAAGCACGAGCCGTGGTCACCAAACCCTTATGCTTCCTTGGCGTACCAAAAAACAGCACCACCTTTTTATCCTGAGCAATACCAAAGCGTTCCCGACTGCGACGCTTCAGGTCAGCCGAAGGCACAAACCTCGCCTCATCCCGTGCATGACGAATCACCACCCCGCCATAACGCTCCTGCAAAGCCCGATTCGAGACCGTCACCCCATCAAACTCCCGCACCAAACCCACTGCGATGCGAGTCCACTCCTTACCCTGCAAATGCTTCCATTTTGGCAAACCTTCCCCAGACTCCAACAACTCCCGCAAATCCACAGGTTCTGATGCCCTAACAAAAATCAACTCCTCATCATCAATATCGACAATCACCCGCGCACCCCAGACCAGCTTATATAAAAGCCCAAAAATAATATTCGGCATCCGAGGCTTCGACAAATGCACCACCTCATAGGGATGCGCCAAAACCAGACCCAAAGCCTGCTCAACAAACCGTCCCTCATCCTCAACCCGTATCGTATGACAACGAATCTCGCCCCCCCGAATCGGCTCCCACACCTGCCCCCCGTACTTAGGAAACAGACAGCCAATCAACTCCACCTCAGCAAAACCCCCATACAACTGCGCCAAAGTATAGGCACGTCCGGCAGCATTATGGGACAACTCCCAACCGCACACCCCCACCCGAGGACGCTCCTTCCCAGCATCCGCTGCCATTACCAATCTGCCGTGATGATGACCCACGGCATCCACCAAAACCCCCTCGTCCGACTCATCCCCATGCCAAAGCCCCACCAGCCCCGGTTCTTCCCCCGTCAGACCTTCACACATTCCCTCGCGAATCTCATCCCCACTCAGAGCCCGATTCCACAGGCGCACCTCCGACAACTTGCCATCGTGAAACCGCTGCCATTGCGGACTTCCCATCAACCGCACCGGAGCCTCAGTCCCCGCCGCCTCCGACTCCCCGCTCCAATCATCCTCTCGCCGGAGAACCCCATTAAAATAAATGCGCCCATACTGCCCCACCTTCCGCACGCAAGCCACATGAACCCACTCATGCAGCCTGATATCCTTTTTGGGAACCCAGTTAATCGATGTAGAACAACCGTCCCCCTTGCCATAATACCACTGACCCTTCTGGTCATCCTTCAACCGAAAGCAGAACTCATTTTGCTCGTCGCTGACACACTTAGAGATAATCTCCGTCCAACTCTCCGGCCACTGTCGCAAATACAGCCAAAACTCGACCGTCAAATCCCCCGTAATACTCAACTCCTGACTGTGGTCAATTTCCCCATGAGTCTTCTTCTGGGGTCGAAAATCCACCACCGGACACCGACCCGACCCCGGAGCCACCCGCCAATATTCTCCCCATTGGGCGGCAGCTTCTGTCCAGCGACCCAATCCCATCAAAGCCAAAGCCAACCGCCGTCGCCAATCTACCGCCCCCGGATAGCGCTCCAGCAGCCACTTCCAATGCTCCACCACCTCTGACCAGCGACCCAACTCCACCAAAGTATCAGCCAAAAGCCGATGCACCTCGGGCGTTTCCACCCCCAATTTCACCGCCCGTCGCCACTCCACCACGGCTTCAACGGGACGTTCCAACTCCGCCAAAGCGCGTCCCAAACCCAAGGAAGCCGGACCGCACTCCCCAAACTCCAGGACCACTTGGCGATACTGGTCTACCGCCTCCGTCGGGCGCCCCAACTTCTCCAAAACTGCAGCGACAGCCAAGGCAGAGTCAACCCCCGGACTCAACTCCCCACAGCGACGATAGAACCCCAAAGCCTCCTGAAGCTGGTCTCGTCGCTGGCACAATTTCCCCAGATAAAAATAGGCTTCCCCCTGGTCTGGTTGCAACTCCAGAGTCCGCCGCAAACAACCCTCCGCCCGGTCGAGGTCTGTTCCCCCCTCCACCAAAGCCACCCCCAAAGCCAACTGCAATTGGGGGTCATCACCCTGAAAATCCACGGCACGCTGCAAATAACCCGCAGCCTCCTGAAATCGTCCGTGGCGGCGCAACAGGTAGCCCAACTGTAAGTTAAATTCTGCCACCCCCGGCTTCAAAGCTACGGCTTTCCGATAGGCTTCCATAGCGGGTTCCCAATGCTGTTGGTGAACCAAAGCTTGACCCAAGGGCAAATAAAACTTATAATAATCAGGCTTTAATTCCAAGCCCTGATTTAATACTTCTATAGCCTCATCCCAACGTTCGGACTTGACCAAAGCCACCCCGAGGCGATAGTAGCAGAGATAATTGGAACCGAGAGAAATAGCTTGTCGATATGCGGACACAGCCCCTTCCCAGTCCTCCAACTGAGTGAGAGCCTCTCCCAAATAGTAGTGATGCCAGGAGAGGTCTGGCGTTAACTCAATACCCCGGCGATACTCAGCTACGGCTTCTTGAATTTTTCCTTGTTGGAGGAGTTTATTGGCGATTTCGAGGCTAGAGTTATCGACAGTGCTGGTCATACGGGGACACGAAATTAATTACCAAACCATCTGCGATTATATCATAGGGTTTGGCGATTGGCAAGAAATTTACAGATGATTTTAGGCGAGGTTTGGAAAGGCGATCGCTTGTTTCTGGAAACTTCGAGAAACCCGGTTTTTTCAAAAAACA
>NZ_JARPLU010000132.1:0-14441 GCF_032349615.1 Limnospira sp. PMC 1279.21
AGCTACCTGAAAGGGGGGCACGAAGCCCCTGTGCTTCAGCCGGGGGTGCTGACATCTTACCCGATTTTGGCTAATCTTAAACCAAAACCTGTTGCCATTCTAAGCGATCGAGAGTCCGTGCGCGTTCGATCGCCACTTCAAAGCTATCTAGTTTCGGGTCAATGGTCAGAGGTTCGCCAATGTAGCCGTGAACCGCCTCCTGAGTTTTTAAGCCATTTCCAGTAATGTAAACAACAGTAGTTTCATCGGGGTCAATTTTACCCGCTTCCACCAGTTTTTTCAACACCGCAATCGTAGTTCCGCCAGCCGTCTCTGTAAAGATACCTTCAGTTTCCGCCAGTAATTTGATACCCTCGATAATTTCAGCATCATTAACTGACTCCACACTACCGCCAGACTTTTTGGCTAATTCTACTGCATACACACCATCAGCCGGATTACCAATAGCGATAGATTTAGCGATCGTATTAGGTTTAACTGGCGTAATAAAGTCGCGATTTTCCTTGAAAGCATGGGCTACAGGAGAGCAACCTTCCGCTTGTGCGCCACTAAAACGCACGGGTTTATCTTCCACTAAACCCACCTTAACAAACTCTTGGAAACCTTTATGAATCTTGGTATATAACGAACCAGAAGCGATCGGCGCTACTACATGATCTGGCAGTCGCCAACCTAACTGCTCTGCTACTTCAAAACCCAGAGTTTTAGAACCTTCCGAATAATAGGGGCGCAGGTTGATATTAACAAAACCCCAACCGTAGGTATTAGCTACTTCTGAACAGAGGCGATTAACTTGGTCATAATTGCCCCTAACTGCCATCAGAATCGGATTATAAATTAATGTTCCTAACACCTTCCCAGCTTCTAAATCGGAGGGAATAAATACACAACAATCTAATCCCGCTTTAGCTGCGATCGCCGCCGTAGAATTCGCTAAATTTCCCGTACTCGCACAGGAAACCGTCGAAAAACCTAACTCTCTAGCGCGGCTGAGAGCCACAGATACCACCCTATCCTTAAAGCTAAGGGTAGGCATATTAACAGCATCATTTTTAATATAAAGATTTTTGAGACCGAGGCGGCGGGCTAACCGTTCTGACTTCACCAACGGAGTCATCCCAGTTCCCACATCAATAACATTATCTGTAGCTACCGGTAAAAAGTGACGATAACGCCAGATCGAATTTGGGCCAGCTTCAATAGTTTCGCGAGTTACCAGTTGGCGAAGGTTGTCATAGTTATAGTGAACTTCCAGGGGACCAAAACACACCTCGCAAACGTGCTTGGCTTCCAGAGCATATTCCGCGCCGCACTCTTTACATTTGAGTTTATCAAAAGTAGCTCCGGCGGTGGGGGTGGTGGTGTGGTTATGGGTTGCCTGGGTCATGACACTTACCTCTGCTTTTTCTGCTGTTCTAACTGTTGGATGAAGACTATCACAGTTGTCAAATTCCCGTCAACCATACCCGACTTTTTTTGTCGGGATTAACAAAAATTCCCTTAAATGGGGAGTTTTAGCGGGTACAGTCCGGGGAGCAGGGTAATCCAAATTTGGGGTAAATAATTTCCGCCCTCACGATAGGATTAAGAAAGATGACCCAAGTCGTACTTTAAAAGGCATTGAGATTAAGACATGGAATTTAGAGCCACAGATACTAACCGCCTAGACTGGAGTGGAGATGTATTAGCGATAGGTCTGTTTGAAGGACAAGTCCAACTGAGTGGGGATTTAGCAGAACTCAATCAAAAACTCGGTGGGACCCTACAAGAACTTATCGAAGAATCAGACTTTCAGGGAAAAGCTGATAGTAGTGCTTCTGGTCGTGTGGGTGGCAATAGTCCCATTCGTAAGGTGGTTTTAGTGGGGTTGGGGTCTGCTGAGGACTACACCCTAGAAGCTATCCGACGTGGTGCGGCTGCGTCAGGACAGGCGGCGAAAGCACTCAAAGGTAAAACCCTGGGTATCAGTTTCCCGGTGGGTAATGCGTCGGAGACGGTGGGGGCTATTGTAGAAGGATTAGAGTTAGTTCTGTATCAGGATAATCGCTTTAAGTCGGAAACTAAGGACAAAGAAATTAAAGTCGAGTCTGTAGATCTGCTAGGGTTTCCGGGTACAGAAGCAGCCATTACCCTGGCTCAACAGGTCTGTTCTGGGGTGTTCTTGGCGCGGGAGTTGGTGGCGGCTCCGGCTAATGAGGTTAACCCCATAACTATGGCAGAATTGGCTAAATCTCTGGCTGCTGAGTATGGGTTGGAACTGGAAATTTTGGAACGGGAAGATTGCGAAAAATTGGGAATGGGAGCATTTTTAGGGGTGGCTCAAGCCTCGGATTTGCCTCCTAAGTTTATCCATCTCACCTATAAACCCCAGGGAACACCGACCCGGAAACTAGCTATTGTGGGTAAGGGTTTGACTTTTGATTCGGGTGGTTTGAACCTGAAACCCACGGGTAGCGGCATCGAAATGATGAAAATGGATATGGCTGGGGCGGCGGCGACTTTTGGCGCGGCTAAGGCGATCGCCACCTTAAAGCCCACAGTTGAGGTGCATTTTATCAGTGCCGTAACCGAAAACATGATTAGCGGCCGTGCTATGCGCCCTGGAGACTTCCTGCGCGCTTCTAATGGCAAAACTATTGAAGTCAATAATACGGACGCTGAAGGGCGTTTAACTTTGGCTGATGCTTTGGTGTTTGCTGACCGCCTAGGGGTTGATGCTATGGTGGATTTAGCAACTCTCACCGGAGCCTGTATCATTGCCTTGGGAGATGATATCGCTGGGTTATGGAGTCCTGATGATCAACTGGCGCAACAGTTACAATCTGCTTCCCAAAAAGCTGGGGAAAAATTCTGGCGGATGCCAATTGAGGAAAGATATTTTGAAGGACTCAAGGCTATTCATGCTGACATGAAAAACACGGGACCTCGGGCGGCGGGTTCGATTACGGCTACTCTGTTCCTGAAACAGTTTGTTAAGGATACCCCTTGGGCTCATTTGGATATTGCTGGCCCAGTTTGGACAGATAAGGATAAGGGCTATAATAAAACTGGTGCGACCGGATTCCCTGTCCGAACCCTGGTGAATTGGGTTCTGGCTAATTCCTAACCAGGATGGCAATTCCCCTATGCAGTTCGGAGGCGATCGCCTGGGGGATTGCTCCCATTTTGCACCTTTTCTGGTTATGGCAATCAATGATCCATTTCCCCGCCAACCGCCAACCCCTTGGTTGGTGAGTAAATGCCTACTATTCCGGTATCTTCTGGAATCGGGTTGTATTAACTGTCACCTATTATCACCATTACTATAGACATCTCAATATTTGGCAACTAATTTGCTAGGTTAATTATGCTTTTCAATGGGGATAACCACCGAATGATGGGTGCTTATAGATAGGTTTTCCCCTAGTGGACAAATATCTGCTCTCTCTGTTGACGGGAAGCGAACCCCAAAAAATAATTTAACAAATGCTAGAATTGTTGGTATATGTTTTTACCCAATTATTAACCTTTGAGCCTCATATAATGCTCAGGGGGTATAGCTTTTCGCCAGAATCACTATCAAACTGGCTACATTTGTGGTTAACTGCTGCGATCGCATTGGTTAGTTACTTGTCAGCAGGTATGCTCAACAATAGCTTATCAATCTATGGCGATCGCTGTAAATTCTCAACCCCAAATCAACCCTTTTGGCGCGGCGGTGGTAATTTCATCGGTAACTCGGGGTTACTCAGCTTGGGGTTAGTCATGGCGGGGAATTTTCAAATACTTGACACAGAAATTGTCTGGTATCCCGTCGGGGGAATATTTGTGATAACTATCTTAGCCATTTTAGGATTACTCGCTACCAACTTAATATTCTTTTGGCTGTGGTGGTTTCAGATACCTATGTTGGGGTTTATCCGCCGCCAGAATTTGACATCTAGCCTAGATAATTCAGCCGCCAATAACTCCCCCAACTCAGGAAATCCCAATCCATTAACTATCAAAGTAAACGCCAAGATCAATAACTGGTCTGCGGAAGATACCATATCCCTGACACAATTTTCTATTGATAAAGCCGCCGATGCGATTTTTTGGATTGGAATAGAAGGAGAAATTATTTATGTGAATGAGTCAGCTTCTCGCCTGTTGGGTTACTCCCCTAGCGAATTATTGTTATTGACGATTCATGATATTAACCCGGATTTTCCGCGAGATTCTTGGCATTTACATTGGCAAATCCTGCGCCGCTGTGGGTCTTTAAAAATTGAGGCTCGCTATCGGACTAAACATAATCGCCTCATTCCCGTGGAAATGATGATTAATCATCTGAACTTTAAAGGTCAGGAATATCAATGTGTGTTTATCCGAGATATTAGCGATCGCAAACAAGTTGAGAGAATGCTGCGGGAACGTCAGGGAGAATTTCGCACCCTGGTTTCTAATATTCCCGGTGCAGTTTATCGCTCTAATTTAGACATTGATCGCACCATGACCTTTATGAGTCCGGGGGTGGAATCTATTACTGGTTATAGCCCTAATGATTTGATTTTAAACCGAACTATCAGCTTTGCAAGTCTGATTCATCCTGATGACCAACAAACAGTTATAGACGCGATTCAAATATCCGTAGAAAAACGCCATCCCTATATTTTAGAGTATCGGTTACGGCGAGCCAATGGTTCCGAACGATGGGTTTATGATAAGGGTCAAGGTATCTTTGATGATGACCAACAAGTTTTATGTTTGGCGGGGGCAATTTTTGATATTACTAAACAAAAACAAGCCTCGGAAGCTCTGCGGATTAATGAGGAGAGGTTACAATTAGCATTAACTGGAACTAATCAGGGTTTATGGGATTGGAATTTAGGCACTGATGAGGTCTATTTTAGCCCTCAATGCCGACAAATGCTGGGTTATGATATGAAGCACATCAACAACCATCCTCGGTCTTGGTTGAAGCTGGTGCATCCTGAAGACCGCCATCAGGTGATTTATTGCTTAAAACAACACTGGCAAAATCACACGCATTTTTGTGAGGTTGAACACCGGATGTTTACCAATAATGGGGGTTGGAAATGGGTGCTTAATCATGGTCAAGTGGTGAGTCGAGATGAGCAAGGTAAACCCCTACGCATGACCGGGACAGTTAGGGATATTAGCGATCGCAAACAGGCTGAAGATGCTTTGCGACAGTCGGAAGCTAGGGAACGCGCCAGAGCATTACAGTTGGAACTAACCCTTAAACAACTCCGACAGGCTCAAGCACAATTAATTCAAAATGAAAAACTTTCCAGTCTGGGTCAAATGGTCGCAGGAATTGCCCATGAAATTAATAACCCAGTTACTTTTATTTATGGTAATATTAGCTATGCGGGTCAATATGTACAAGACTTGTTGGCACTGATTGAATTATATCAGCGATATTATCCACAGCCAGTGGCGGAAATTCGCGATCGCATTGAGGAAGTCGAACTAGGTTTTATTGTAGACGA
This sequence comes from Limnospira sp. PMC 1279.21, assembly GCF_032349615.1. NCBI lineage: Bacteria > Bacillati > Cyanobacteriota > Cyanophyceae > Oscillatoriales > Sirenicapillariaceae > Limnospira > Limnospira sp. PMC 1279.21. The sequence goes on from NZ_JARPLU010000132.1 coordinate 5,475, forward strand.
TTTACCCCGCATTTTAGATTCAATGGAAGTCGGCGCAAATCGGATTCGACAGATTGTTTTGTCTCTGCGGAATTTTGCGAGACTTGATGAGTCGGAAATGAAGCCAGTTAATATTCATGAGGGGATTGAGAGTACATTATTAATCCTACAACATCGACTCAAAGGACGACTTCCCACCTTAGAAAAACATGAGTTTCCCGAAATTAAAGTCATTCGTAATTATGGATACTTACCCAAAGTAGAATGTTATGCGGGTCAACTGAATCAGGTATTTTTGAGTATTTTAAGTAATGCAATTGATGCGATTTTAGAAGTAGAAAAACTCGAAAATGGCTTGGTTGACTTCGATCCAACTATTCAGATTAGCACTGAATTAATTAACTCGGATTGGGTGTCAATTAAAATTTCTGATAATGGTTTGGGTATGGAAGAAGATGTGCGAAAACGATTATTTGAGCCATTTTTTACCACTAAACCTGTGGGTCATGGTACCGGCTTAGGATTAGCCATGAGTTATCAAATTGTGGCTAAACATGGGGGAAATTTAACCTGTAAGTCGGTACTAACTAAGGGGTCAGAATTTGCGATCGAAATTCCCCGGCGACCTTCTGTATTAAGCAAAACCGGACGATATTATCTCCCAAGTGAACAGTATTCTAAGATGGAAAATGAACGAGATTCTCTTCAGAGTTGAGGAGAGCCAAATTAACTATAGCATCCCCTTGATTAACTAAGGGATTTTGCTGATTTCCGATAACTAACCCATCAGCAGGAGCCCTGACTTTGACGCTGGTATCACCAAAAGCATCAGATATAACACCTAGGAGTTGGCGCTTATATACCCGTTCCCCCAACTCAATAGATAGTTGTAATATCCCACTACGAGAAGCACGCACCCATTGAGTATTTTGCACTTCTATAGGTTCCAGGGGAAAGTTATCAAATTGGAAGTCATACATATCTAAGGTTTCCATCACCCGTAGGATACCTTGAACGCCAATATAAATAGCATGGGAATTAAATCGTAGCGCCTCCCCTCCTTCATATAGAAGAACCGGAATCCCTTTTTGAGTGGCGGCTTGACGTAGGGAACCATCCCTAAGTTGGGAGTGAATAATCACAGAAGTTCCAAAAGCGCGCGCACATTGGTAGGTAACAGGATCATCTAAGTTGGCTCTAATTTGTGGTAAATTTTTACGGTGACCTGATGCTGTATGTAGGTCAATTCCATGGGTGGAGTGATTGACAATTTCTTGGAGGAATAAATGAGCTAGACGGGAGGCGAGGCTTCCTCTTTTGGAACCCGGAAACGAGCGGTTTAAGTCTCGGCGATCTGGTAAATATCGAGATTGTTCGATAAATCCAAAGACATTGACAATGGGAACAGCAATTAAGGTCCCCCGCAACCGCTTGGGGGAAATTTTTTGCAAGACTTGATGAATGATTTCAACGCCGTTAATTTCGTCGCCGTGAATAGCCGCACTCAGCCAGAGTATAGGTCCGTCTGTATAGCCATTGATGACGATAACGGGTAGGGATAGCATGGTTTGGGTGGGAAGGCGAGCCACGGGGATTTCGATGCGCTTAGTGCGTGCGGGGGGAATTGGGGTGCGGCAAATTTCAAGCATTAATGGACGATCGCTGGTCAGAAAGCGGAACTATAAGAATACACTTATGACATGATTATAGCAGATAATAGCTCATCGATTACTGAGTTTTTTTACTCTGGAGATATTCCCAGGCTAAAAAGATAGCAGCAATGGTTCCGGCTACTTGAATCTTTTGGGTGGCGATCGCATCTATAACTTCAGCCACTGGTATCAGAACCACTTGGATATCTTCGGTGGAGTCCAGTTGGGTCTGGTGCTGCAGTTGCACATTTTCCGCCAAAAATAGGTGAATAGAATTAGTGTCCTTGACGGGATTATCGTATAGGGTAGCTAGGGGAATTAAAGAGGAGGCGACATAACCTGTTTCTTCCCTAAGTTCCCGTAAGGCGGCGACGGTGGGGGTTTCGGTAGCCGGGTCAAAACCGCCAGCGGGGAGTTCTAATAAAATCTGCTCGACTCCATGTCGGTATTGGCGAACAAAAATCACCTGCTGGTCTTCGGTGACAGCAAAAACTAAGGCGACATCAGGCCGAATATTGATAAAAAAATCATCTATAATATTCCCATCGGGAAGGGCGATCGCATCTTGGCGCACCCGACACCAAGGATGATCTATGATCATTTGCGATCGCAGTCTTTTCCACTTTTGCATGAGTTTCCAAATCTAGGAGTTAGGGTTGCATTCTAACTAAAAACATGATACTAACTCCAGAGATGAGCTATAGTAGCAATCAGCTTTTCTCAGAAAACTTTTTTTGATGTGGCGATCATGCAAAACAAGTATAGACCGTTTCCAGTGTCACTTGGTTTTTCCAGTGCCGCGCCAACCCAACCACTCCCAATCGGGAAATTGACACGGCCGCGGTTCCCTAGTCTTTTCAAATTAGGTCTAACTACAGCGATCGCCACTTTGATAGTAGGTACAGAGGCGATCGTCAACACAGTTTTAGCCGTTACCGTTCCCCAGTGGACCCTCAACCCCAATAACGGAACCGTTCAAGTCCAACTACCAGAAGGAGTTAGACCCCGACTAGCCGTAGTCCAACAACCCAGCCGCATTATTATCGACCTACCAGATACAGATTTAGGTGTTAATGTCACCGAACTCTACGAGTCCGGCTTAGTGCGTCGGGTCAGCGTTAGCCAACTTGAACCCACCGTAGCGCGAATGACAGTTGATTTCGCTCCTGGCTTCATTCTTGATGACAGAGAAATTCAACTCAGACGAGTTGGCGTAGAAAATCAGTGGGTATTGCGTCCCGTTTTGTTAGCCCGTCGTCAACCCCCCGCAGAAAATAACTTAACCACAACCCCCATAACTCAGTCTCCCACATCCGCCAATATTTCCCCCCAATTAACCCCCCAACCACGCCCCATCAGCGCCTTACCCAATCCTCAACCCCAACCTTTCCCAGATGTTGAATTTCTGCGAGTCCCCCTAAATCGCCCCACCCAAACCAGCTTGGTGAGACCAGAGCCACTTGCTCAACAAGTCGGAACTCAAATTCTCCCCATGTCCAACACCACCGCTGTTATCCCCTTTGGTCAACCTCTACCCACAGAATTACCACCACCTAGCCAAGGTTTTCGACCCGTACCAGAACCCCAACGCCCCGACCGTCGTATTTTATTACCCGTCGGTACAACTGTGACTCTCCAATATCCTGGAATTGACGATGTGCGCCTAAAATCCCAATTCAACCGCCAAGATGTTTTACTTTTGCAAGGGGGAATTGTAGACGCAGCAGGTAATTTTGTCGTACCTCCAGATACCCCTGTCGTCGGAAGGTTTGAAACCACTAATCAGGGAACCCGTTTTGTCGCCCAAGCCATTAACTTAGAAGGTCGTAGCATTCCCTTTGTGGCTGAATCAACTTGGATTCCAGGTGCGAGACCAATTAAGCCGGAAAATGTGGCTATTGGGTCAGGAGTTGGCGGTTTGGGAGGATTACTCGTTAGTGGTTTTGATGGATTGGGATTCCTAGCTGGGGCTGTGGGAGGGGCTGTTGTTGGCGCTATTAGTTCCCCTCAACAGCATATTCTTGAACCGGGTCAGGTTGTCCAAGTCCGATTGGTTCAGGAATTAGCCCAAAATGACTTTTTGCTAGGAATCACCCCAGCTTTACCAACTGGCCCACGATTTTAAAGGGTTTTAAAAGCGATCGGCCTCCGGTCTAGGACGGTTCGGGATGAGACCTGATTGATTCAGAAAATCGTTCTGGGCGCTATTGTTTTGGTAAATACAGCTTACCTCTGCATCATCGTTCAGGTCTCCCGTATAGCCAAAGGTGTTCATCCGGTGTTTACAGTCTCTTTCCTCTTCCACGGTGATCAGGTTCCGCTGTCTCAGTAGAGCCCAGTTACTGGTCCGCAAAACGCATCCGGGTTGCATCCGAGGTTGAGCGACGAAAACACTAAACGGGTTCAGGGTCACAAATACCCGTAAATCTGTCACCATGGCACTGGCTCCGAATTTAACACAGATTTCTGGGTTGGGAGCGCTGCGATCAATGAATTCGCTGGATGCTACATTCTGGGGGGTTAGGGTGGCGGTGGAACTTATCGCCATACCTATACCAATTCCCAACACCAGAACGCCTGCTATCACTGCCATCGCGGTATAGTTAAAGGCGGAAGCTATGGGAGATGTGGGCTTAGTTCTACGTTTCATGAGCTTTTGGAATACCGTGATCAATTTTTATTCTCTACCGAGAGCTGCATTTTAAGGCTCTGCACCCTATTGTAGACATGACGATCACTCTTTTGGGTTCAGCAGTTAGGATTTTTCACCGCTAAACTTTTCTACACACCGCACAAACATTTCTACCCCCATACTTAGGGCGGTTTCGTCAAAGTCAAACCGAGGATGATGGTGCGGATAAGCTAAATTGCGATCGCTATTAGCAGACCCCATGAAAAAATAACACCCCGGTACTTCTTGCAGGAAAAATGACATATCCTCACCTCCCATAGTCTGACATTTTGGCACTATCCCCGCTGGCGTTTCTACCACACATTCCGCCACGCTTCTCACCAAATTGGCTAGGGATGGATCGTTAATTACTGGCGGATAATTGTGTTGATAATTTAACTCATATCTCGCCCCATGACTTTGACAAATTCCCGCCACAATTGACTCGATTCGGTTGCTAAAATATTCATTAAATTGAGGATTGAAATAGCGGACTGTCCCCTTGATTGTCGCTTGGTCTGCAATCACATTATGAGCATCTCCAGCATGGAAAGAACCCACAGTGACCACGGCAGACTCTAAGGGGTCAACATTCCTTGCTACAATGGTTTGCAGGTTATTAACAATTTGGGAACCTAACAAGATTGCATCTATGGTTTGATGCGGCATCCCTCCATGTCCCCCTTTCCCCAATATGCGACATTCAAAGATATCTACCGCCGCCATTAACGCACCAGCACGCACCCCCACCGTTCCCAATGGCAAATTATTCCACAAATGCAACCCCAAAATTGCCTCAACATCAGGATTTTTTAAAACCCCAGCTTCAATCATGGGCAATGCGCCGCCTGGCCCCTCTTCAGCAGGTTGAAAGATTACTTTTATTGTACCACACAAATACTGTCTGTGTTGCGATAAATAATAGGCAGTTCCTAGGGCGATCGCTGTATGTCCGTCATGACCGCAAGCGTGCATAATGCCATCATGACAAGATTTATAACTCACCTCATTTTGTTCTTGAATAGGTAAGGCATCAAAATCCGCCCGAATTGCTAAAACTGGCCCCGGTTGATGACCTTCAATAATGGCTACAATTCCGGTTTCGGCAATTTGTGTTTGATGATTAATTCCCCATTCCTCTAGTTTTTCGGCAATAAACTTAGCGGTTAGTTTTTCTTGAAATGCTAACTCTGGGTATTGGTGAATATGCCGCCGCCACTTAACTAACTGTGGCTGTAGTGCTTGAATTGCCGGGCGAATTTTCTCGGTGCTGACCCGGTGGGGAGTGGAGACAGTTGCAGTCATAGATGATTTATAATGGCTGTGGGTGTACTAATTTTATCATGATTTTAGCAGATAATCAGCCCTAGGGGAATTCTGCCTTTTTCTTCCTCTAGGTGATGAAAATTGACAGCGATCGCGATAAAATTGGAGTGGTGCAGTCCTTAGCAATTCCTGCCTAGGCTAACCACCATCATCAGTATATATCAGATTTGACCTATGTTAAGTTATTCGCGGATTTTCTTAATTTCAGCATTAGGACTGGGAACCTTACTCCCTAACCCGGCTATATCAGTTCCCCATATAGTGGTTTCATCTCCATTGTTATTAGCCCAAAATCAACCCTTCCAAATTAGTGAAATGCAAATGGTGACTAATGAAACCCTCACCGCCGGACGTTATACGGTAGAAGGTAAACTGACTAATCAGAGTTCAGAGGTAGTGCGATCGCTACAAGTAGTTTATCGTTTATACCGTCAGGAAGGTAATATTTTAGTGGAAGTAGAAAGCCACCAAGCCACCGTTAGCCCAGGGGAGTTACAACCTGGAGAAACTGGTAAATTTGGCTGGGCTTTTGCGGAGGTTCCCCAGGTGTTTTTCATAGAAGCGATCGCCTCAGAAGACGGAACCACAGAAATTAATCAGTGCTATGCTGATGGTTTAGCTAGGCGAGAAATGTGTCGCCTACAGCTTAATCCTCAAGCCGTTTATCCCCTCATTATCAACAACTAATTACCAACCATAGGATAACTCAAACATGAGCCAACTTTACCCTCCCATAGAACCCTACGCCGAAGGCAAACTACAAGTTAGTTCCTTACATACCATTTATTTTGAACAGTCCGGGAACCCAGAAGGTAAACCAGTGGTGATACTTCATGGGGGACCCGGCGGCGGATGCTTACCAGAATATCGTCGATATTTTGACCCCGAAAAGTGGCGAATTATCATGTTTGACCAACGGGGATGCGGTCAAAGTATCCCCCATGCAGAATTAGAAGAAAATACGACTTGGCATTTAGTAGAAGATATCGATCGCCTGCGAAATCACCTAAATATTAACAGTTGGGTGGTGTTTGGTGGTAGTTGGGGAAGTACCCTATCCCTAGCCTATAGTCAGACTTACCCCCAACATTGTCAAGGGTTGATTTTGCGGGGTATTTTCATGTTAAGAAAAGCCGAACTACAATGGTTTTATCAGGAGGGAGCCAGCTACATTTTCCCTGATGCTTGGCAGGAATATATCAAACCTATTCCCCCAGAAGAACGTCACGATTTAATCTCAGCTTATTATCGTCGTTTAACCAGTGATGACCCCCAAATACAATTGGCGGCGGCTAAGGCTTGGTCAATTTGGGAAGCCAGCACCAGTAAATTATTGCCAGATCAGCATTTAATCCAAAGATTTGGTGATGGCAATTTTGCCACGGCTTTCGCTAGAATTGAATGCCACTATTTTGTCAATCAAGGTTTTTTTGAATCCGAAGACCAACTATTAGTTAATGTTCAGCGTATCCGTCATATTCCAGCGGCGATCGTTCAGGGTCGTTATGATGTAGTTTGTCCCATGAAAACCGCCTGGGAATTGCATCAGGCTTGGCCGGAAGCCGAGTTAATTATTATTCCTGATGCTGGACATTCCATGAGTGAACCAGGCATTCAAAAAGCGCTAATTGACATATCAGATAAATTTGCCACCTTATAGGTTAGATACCCTCTCCCAGTGTAGGAGAGGAGAGGGGTGAGGATGAATATAACCGGGGTATGACGCACCGGAGGGGGGATTAATTCAGGTTTTCGAGTTTGATGCGAGGGTCTACTGATTTTAAAAGTAAATCCGCCAAAAGATTACCCAGAATCAGCATAACAGCACCCATCATTAAACTAGCCATAACTAGATAAAGGTCCTGTTGTCTAACTGCTTCTAAAGTTAACCTTCCTAGTCCCGGCCAGTTAAAAAAGGTTTCGGCAATAAAAGCGCCGCCTAATAAACTAGCGAATTCAAATCCTAATAAGGTAATTAAAGGATTAATGGCATTTCGGAGAGCGTGAACATAAATCACTCGGTTTTCTGGGAGACCTTTAGCGCGCGCCGTTTGGATATAGTCTTGACGTAAGACATCGAGTAATTGACCGCGCATGAGTCGCTGTAAACCCGCGAAACTGGTTATACTTAAAGCCAGGGTTGGTAAAATCATGTGCCAAGCAATATCACCGATTTTCCCCAAGAGAGACAAATCAGGATAGTCTATGCTGGTCATACCTCCAACGGGAAAAAGAGGGGAAGTTTTTTGGGCTAAAAATAGTAACAGTAAGGCGGTGATGAAACTGGGGAACCCTTGACCAGTGTAGCTGATTACTTGTAGGGTGCGATCGACTCGGCGGTTTTGATTAACGGCGGCCAAAATTCCTAGGGGAAGTGCGATCGCCCAAGTTAGAATGAGGGAAGAAATAGCTAACAGTAGGGTAGCGGGGACTCTTTCCCAGAGTAAATCCGTGACCGATCGCTGATTTTCAAAACTATAGCCAAAGTTCCCCCTAGTGACAATTTGGGTTAGCCAATTCCAATATTGGATAATAGGAGGTTGGTCTAATCCGAATTGTTCTCTAAACTGATTGAGAGTGTCCTCAGAAATTTGGGGATTATTGATATATTTATCAAGATAATCACCCGGAGCCAGTTGGACGATCGCAAAACAGAGTACAGAAGCCAATAGCAGAGTAATCAGCGCCTGAAAAAGTCGTTTCGCCACATACAACAAGTTATCAGAGTCAATGCTCATATTTTTTTTTCAGTCATAATCAATTAAAGTGACAATGGGGACATCAGGTAATTGATTTCGTCCCCCCAAGGCCTTTAACTCGATGATAAAAGCAAAACCCACCAAATGACACTGAGCCTCTTGTACCAATTGAGCCGTGGCCGCCGCCGTTCCCCCGGTAGCTATCAGATCATCAACAATCAGAACCTTGCTACCTGGTGCCATGGCATCAATGTGCATTTCCAGGCGATCGCTCCCATATTCTAACTGGTATTGTGCAGTGATGACCTGTCCTGGTAGCTTCCCAGGTTTTCGCACGGGGATAAACCCACAACCCAACTGATAAGCCAGGGGAACCCCAAACAGAAACCCACGGGACTCCATACCCACGACATAATCTGGGGAGAGGCGATCGCACTTATCCTTCAAAGTGTCAATCGTATAGCGTAAGCCCTGAGAATCCCTTAACAGGGTAGTAATATCTCTAAAGACAATACCGGGCTTAGGAAAATCTGGGATATCGCGAATAAAAGATTTAAGATCCATCAGGGTAATGTAAATATTAGGAGCATGATTTCATCTCAAATTAGGTTAACATTTTACGGCAATACGGTATAATACT
>NZ_JARPLU010000133.1:0-14098 GCF_032349615.1 Limnospira sp. PMC 1279.21
GTCATCTCGTCCTCTCCATTATACGTCCTAAGTGTTCTGTCTTGTGCTATACTTTAGACCCGGAACGGTCAAGCTCAGTAATGGGAAAGAAAGGCATGAAACTTGGTTATTCCAAACCGAGGACGGTCATCAGTTGTGGAAACATAACTACACGCCGATTGTCAGACATACCCTAGTGCGCCCCGAAGCAACACTTTATGACGGAAATTGGACTTACTGGGCAACCAGAAAAGGACAAGCAATCGACACGCCAGCAAAGGTAGCCAAACTACTCAAAAAGCAAAAAGGCAGGTGTACCTGGTGTGGGCAATACTTTACCCCATCAGACCTAGTTGAAGTAGACCACATTGTAGCTCGAAGCCACGGTGGAAAGGATGAATACAAGAATCTTCAGCTACTGCACCGCCACTGCCACGATGATAAGACGGCGTTAGATAACGCCAACGCTGTGTCCATAACAATGGAACAATCAGACTAGGAGCCGTATGAGGGGAAACTCTCACGTGCGGTTCTGAATGGGAGGGGGAGATGGTGACATCTCTCTCGACCCCTAATTATGTCAATTATAGGGGAATCATCTGCTTAGTACGCAAGTTTTTAGCTGGTGACGGATTCAGAGTAGGATGTTATCTATGGCAACTATTAAAATCCACAGCGTTGGACACGCCTATGATCTGACGGAGCCAATAGATGGGTCCAATGTTGTTGTATTTATTCATGGCTGGCTGCTGAGTCGTCGGTATTGGCAACCTGTAATCGATCGCCTAAAACCTCAGTATCAGTGCTTATGCTATGACTTGCGAGGGTTTGGCGATTCTCAGTTAGCCAGTCGCCATCCATATTCTTGTGACTATGCTCCGGCTTCTTATGCTCAGGATTTAGGGATATTACTCGAGGAGTTAAATATCTCTAAGGCTTGGCTTGTGGGACATTCTTTAGGGGGGACGATCGCACTATTAGCGGCACAGCAATTGAGTGATCGCATTGCGGGGGTGGTTTGCGTGAATGCTGGTGGTGGTATTTACCTAAAAGAGGAATTTGAGCGTTTCCGAGTCACAGGGGAACAAATTGTCAAGTTTCGTCCGCGATGGCTTTGTTGCCTACCTCTAATTGATTTGCTGTTTACCAGGGCGCAAGTCGCTAGTCCGGTTTCTAGGGAATGGGGCCGCCAGCGATTAATTGATTTTGTGATGGCGGACCCAGAGGCGGCCTTAGGTGCTTTATTGGATTCGACTACGGAGACAGAAGTGCATCGCCTCCCCCAAGTGGTGGCTCAATTACAGCAGCCTGTGTATTTTTTGGCAGGAATGTGCGATCAGATCATGGAACCTCAATATGTTCGCCACCTGGCTAGTTTTCATCATCTGTTTCGCAGTGGCTATCAAAATGTGATTGAACTTGCTAATTGTGGACATTTAGCCATGATCGAACAGCCTGAGCAAGTGGTTGGTCACTTACGGGATATTCTGGCTCAACATGGCTCAACACAAGTGCAGCCCCATAATCACTAAATCCCGTTTGACTCCATCAATGACAGCTATCTGTGGGAGATAACCCCATTGTTGAAAGCCAAAACTGTCAAAGAGTTTCAGGCTGGGTTGGTTATGGGCAAAAATTAGAGCCAGTAGAGTTTCACAGCCAAACTTTGGCCCTTCTTCTATGGCTTGATAGAGTAGTTTTTTGCCAATTCCCTGTCCCTGATAGTCGGTGTGGATGTAGATACTCAGTTCAGCACTGGCATCATAGGCGGCTCGCTTCTTAAAGGCTTGAAAGCTCAACCATCCAATTATGCGATCGCCAATTTCCACCACCCATAGGGGACGTTGGGCTGACTGACATTCCCGATACCAGCCTAACCGACTCTCAACGGAAATTGGCTCTAGGTCAGCCGTGGCGATTTTTTGGGGAACGGCTAAATTGTAAATTTCGATAATTTGGGGTAAATCGTTTTCGAGTGCATCACGAATTTTCAAGTTATTCTCCATAAACTCCCGTACACAGTTTATTGGCAGTTGCTCACTCAGGCTTTGACCACATATTCTGAGTGTGAATATTTGATTCCCAGCAGCTTAAATATAAACTTGAAACAATCATTCAGATATGCCTTTGGCTAGTTTATGGTCTGGTTAGTGCTTTGGTCAGTAATCTTGAGAGCGCGGAAAGGATTTGGGGCTGCCAGTGGTGGTTTCATAATGCGATCGCTTTCTAATATTAGGGGTAACTGTAGAGAAATCGGTATTTTAGACTACCAATTTCTATGGCGGAACCTGTGTCCTTGGCAAATACTGCATTTTCCTGGAGTTAAAGTTGTTTATAGAATTCTAGCTGTTGCTTGGCTAGGGCGTGGTTAGTGTAGCAGGACTGGGCGCGCTCATATCCCCGTTGACCTAGCTCTTGGGCAAGGTCTGGGTTACTGATTAACTTTTCGAGGCAGTCGGCTAGGGCTTCGGGGTTCCCTTCGGGGAAGACTAACCCAGCTTGGTCAATTACATAGGGAATTTCCCCAGAGTCTGAACCAATTAGGGGAACTTGGCAAGCCATAGCTTCGATGAGAACGTGGCCAAATTGTTCTTTCCAACCCACGGAAGTTAGGGTTTTAAATTTGTAGGTAGTTTCTGAGGGTAAAACTAGGGTATTCATGACGTTGATATATTGCCAAACCCGGTCATGGGCAACACTTTCAACGATAATTAGCCTATCTTGAATGCCTAATTCTTGGGCTAGGTCTAAAAGTGGCGATCGCAACTCTCCCCGCCCTAGTAGTAACCATTTCCAAGGGTGATGTTTAACCTGAGCTAATGCTTTAGCTAGGGTGATGAGTCCTTTTTCTTCCACAAACCGACCAACGAACCCTACCACAAACGTATCGGGTTCAATGCCTAGTTCCGCCCTTAATTCTGGTTGGGGTTCCGGTTTAAATAGGGTTTCATCGACTCCTAATTGGGGCATCACCTCCATCGGTCCTTGATATCCATGGTCGCGCAAAATTTCCGCCCCATCCTGGTTTCCTACAATAATACCATCAGTGTTACCTAGGTTATATTGTTCCAGTAGCGACACGGGAAATTTGAGAGTATATGGTAAATTCCACCAGGTAAAAAACACATTTTTAGCGCCTATTCCTAGCAGTTTATTCAGAGTAATAAATTCAGCAAATGTTAAGGCTTTTGCCCCTTGTTCTACTTGGATAATATCAGGCTTAAACGATTGTAACAGAGGAATTAGATCCAGACCAAAAGTGAGCAAACCTTGGTTATTTTGACTGAGGTTAGATATAGGAACCACCTGAAAATTCCCCTCATCCACAGGTTCAGATTTAACCCGCTCACTTTGGACACCGCCAGGGTTCCAAAGACGAGGTACAACCACGATCACCTCAATACCAGGTTCAAGGTTAGCTAAAACCCGCAGTTTCTCCCGGTTGAGGTCAACAATATAAGTGTGACTAGCGACAATAATTTTCATGGCTATCAATTGCCTGTTGTTTGCTAATTAGGTCGAGGGTAAAGGTTAATGATTGATATTGCATATTCCCACGGCTTAAATAAGCCGTAGTTAATCAACAGCTCACCCGTGCTATACCATAAATATAGTTTATCCTAACTGTGGCAAAAAAGCTAATTGAGAGACCAGGAGACACCCAACTAGACCACCAGGTGTTTGGGGAATAATTGTGGCTGTGTTCCCAGGCATTTATTAATCATGCTTGCCAGTTTTTGATAAGTTTTTCATCAAAAGATTGTTATATATTAGATTTCATCTTCATCTAATTCTCCTTCTTCTATGAGTCGTTTAATTTCTTGCTTATCAATTTCTGGTAATTTATAGATAACCCCAGCAAAGTACCAATAATAAACCGCTACCGGGTCAACATCGAGGGGATAATAATAGGTGTTGTAACTAATCACCAAAACAAACACCCAGAAAGAAGCCCCAAAACTGCGGATACTTTTGTCTTTAACGGAACGGTAAGTTTTAAAAGCTGTGAAAGTAATCACAGTTACAAAAAATAGAAAGGCGATAGTCCCTAGAGGTCCAATTTCATAAATGAGTTTAGGATAGTAAGTTTCAATCAATCGAGTTCTGCCAAAAACACGAGCCGAGTTAGTCGCCCGTCCTAGACCATTACCAAAGATTCCCTGTTGTCCACCACTGCTGTGATCAAACTGGTCAGAAATAAAGCCAGTGGGGGGGGAAGCATTCCATCGACTGACAAAACTATCAACTCTTTCCTGAATTACTTCTGGGTTAGTAATCATGACTATACTCAAAAGTAATCCGAGACCTCCAGCAATAGGAATAAAGCGCTTTAGATTAGCAATTTGTCCAGTGAGAACCAGTAGAATAATTGTCACGACTGGCACTAATGCTAAGGCAATACGCTGTCCAGAAATCACAGCATTAACAAATACTAATGCCATGCCAATTAATCCGGTTATACGCCATTTCCCTGATGGATCACTAAAGGCTGTAGCAAAGGTAAAAAATGCGTTAGCAATTAAAAACCAAGCCCACTGCCAAGGAGCGACAAAGGTTCCCGGAAGTCGGATCATATTTTGGGAGGGGCTAAAAACTAAAGAACCGCCTACGAAACACTTATACTCGATGGTTGCTTGAAACAGATCATCCCCTGTCAGATGGTCAGTTCCTTGACAGCGACCACTAGCAAGAAATTGGTATTGTACCATCCCCAAAAGGCAACAGATAATTGCCAGTATTAGAGTCAGGCGAGTGAGAAACAGCAAATCTTTTTTGTCTCTAATGTGGTAGTAGGCACAGGTCATTAGTGGAATATAACCCATAAATACCTTTAAACCCAAAATTCCCATAGCTATGGGTTTATCGCCCGGTCTGGGGTCAAGTTGTTGCAAGCCATTCACACAAATGATGGTGAGAATACAAAAACCCAAAAGAATGAGCAAAGGTTGTTTAATAGCCTTGGGAATAATGATAGGGAGTCCTTTACTTTTCCAGTCTTTATACATAGAAGCTAAGGCTGGAAAATAAAAGCCATCTTTGGCAAGCTGAAATATGACATTTCCGCCCCCAATCCAGTAAGTAATAGTTCCAGAGAAGGGCATATAGATTAGGAAACCCCACAGACCATGGCGGGGGTATTTATAGCACAGAACCAAGACTAATATGCCACCACCACCAGCAATGGCGAGTTTTTCATCTTTGACGAAAAACAGAGCCACCCCAACGATCGCACCAACAATTAGAGTGGGAATTACAGTGCCTAGAACAGCTTTAACGTCTTTAGCAAACTGGCGCTGTTTAGCTTTAAGTTGGGCTTTAGTTAGGGTCGGCTTTTTCTGCTGTTGTTTGGAGTTTTTTTTCCGGGACTTCTTTTTTTTAGATTTAGTCTTAGATGCCATTTTGGGTTCAATTCTAAGTTGGGCAGTAACTAGGCATTTGTAACTTGCTCCCCGACTAAAAACCGCCTTGGTTGGTCACGCTAATCCAAATTATATACCAACAACTAGGGGACTGCCGAATCTGATCCGCCCTGTTATCCCCATCATGAGGAGAGATTAGGCAATTAAGTATTGTTGCACCACTCCCACTAAGCGATCGCACCAATATTGCACCAGATTAGGGTTAGCCGCTTCTACCATAACTCTGATCAGCGGTTCAGTACCAGAAGCGCGCACCAGTATGCGACCTTGATCCCCCATATCAGCTTCAGCATTAGCGATCGCATTTTGTAGAGGTTCGCAGTTTTTCCAATTACGGCGGCTGTCCGGGTTCTCAACTCTGACATTTCGTAACAGTTGAGGATAGGTGAGGAAACTATCATCCACCAGTTGGTTGAGCGATTTTTGCGATCGCTTCACTAAAGCTGCTAGGTGTAATGCTGTCAGTAGACCATCTCCTGTGATGCTGTAGTGATGACAAAGGATATGGCCCGACTGTTCACCCCCCAACATAGATCCCGTGCGCTTCATTTCGCTGTGGACGTGCTGATCTCCCACCGGGGTGCGGATCATTTTTCCTCCCAGTTTTTCCCAGGCTCTCTCAAATCCCAAGTTTGCCATAACCGTAGAAATAATCAAATCCTGGGGCAGTTGCTCCGCGTTTCTGAGGGTCTGACCCCAGAAGTATAGGATATAGTCCCCGTCAACGGTACGACCCTGGCTATCGACCGCTAACACCCGATCTGCGTCCCCATCAAAAGCAAATCCTAAATCCGCTTGATGTTCTACAACCGCTTGGCGGAGTAGGTCCAGGTGCGTAGACCCACAGTTAACATTAATTTTGTGACCGTCGGGAGACTCATGTAAACAAATTACTTCCGCCCCCATTTCTCTAAATACTTGGGGGGCAATATTTACCGCCGCACCCCAAGCCAGATCCAACACAACCCGCATTCCCTGTAGGTTAGTAGTTGGTAGCAGGGGACCATATAGCGAATCAGCATAATTCTGGATTAATTCCGGTCTGTAGTAATGTTGTCCACACGACTCAGAATAAACCGGGAACGCTTCCGCCCCGCGTAGGGCTGCTTCTATTTGCTTCTGGAGGTCGCTGGAGAGTTTTGTGCCGTCTGCGCCAAAAAATTTGATTCCGTTATCTTCTGGGGGGTTGTGGCTGGCGGATATCATCACCCCGCCCATAGCTTTACAGGTTTGGGTGAGGTAGGCTACTCCCGGAGTAGGACAAACTCCTAAATTCCATACTTCTAGTCCGGCTGCCGTTAACCCCGATGATAAGGCCATCGCTAACATATTACCCGAAATCCGGGTATCTTGTGCCAGGATGACTGGCCCTAGATTTTCCTGTTGCTGGCGGAGAATTTGTCCGGCCCAAAAGCCTACCTGTAGCGCCAGTGGCGCGTTGAGAAGTTCTCCGACTCGCCCGCGAATGCCGTCTGTACCAAATAGGGGACTGCTAGGAAGTTCCCCCCCAAATGCGGGACGGGTTTTGGCGGGGTTGACTGCATTTGCTACTGGGCGGGATAGTTTGATGTTCTGGGAAGGGACTGGTGTTGATACCATGTTTTTCACTCCTCTCGATGTTCACACACTCACAGAGGAGGATAGCACGTCCGGAACTGAGGAACCTTGATCTACAATTCAAGTCTTGAGTTGATGTCTGGGAGCGTATCAGGATATTTTAAGTTTTGCGATCGCCTTTCATTAGCACTCAGCTAATCATTATGGCCATGACCTAGCTAGACGTAGTTAGGGGTTATTTGGTTCCTAGATTTAAGGGTCAACTGATAGGATTGATAGGATTTTATGTTATTCTCAATCCCTTGACAGCCTCTGGGGTCGAGACTGATACTGAGAGCATATTCAATTCATCATTTGGGGAAAAGTTAAGTTTAATGTTCAAAATTAATCAAGGGCGATCGCTGATTATTTATCCGGCTATATTAGTTGTGATTATCGCTCTAGCCGGAATAGTTTGTTATTATCCTATTATTAACTCATTTTTTCTGTCAGATGATTTAGTTTTAATTGCCATCTTTCAACAGGTCGGCCCTTGGGGATTGTGGGTCAATCAACAACATGGTCAATCCTTGTTTTTTCGTCCGGTTCTGAGTTTAATCAGTTTCCTAGATTATCAAATTTGGGGGAATTATCCCCTCGGTTATCATTTAACTAATTTGGGATTCCATCTCAGCAATGCTTTAGCAGTAGGTTGGATTGCTAGTTTATTAGTTCGGAATTTTCCCATTCGTCGCCACTATAAAATAGTTTTACCCTATATTTCCGGGTTTGTATTTTTACTACTTCCTAGTCACACCGAAGCAGTTTCCTGGATTTCCGCGCGCACAGATGTCATCTCTAGCTTTTTTGGGTTTGTCGCTTTTATCGCTTATTTAATCGGCAGAAATTCCCGATATAAATATCCTTATATATTATCCCTGCTCCTATTTTTTATGGCAGTGTTATCCAAGGAATCTCTCGTCACCTTTCCTGGGTTGATTATTTTGTTTGAAATTTACCATTATTTTACCCATAAACAAGATGGTAAATTGTGGAAAAAAAGACTAGGCTTAATTATTCCATATTTGGCAGTTTTGGCGGTTTATTTTATCTGGAGAGTTATCAAAATTGGTACACTGGTAGGGGGATACGGCGAGGATATTCATTTAAGGTTTGATTTCGGTCATATTGCCCAAAATTTGATTATCTACCCAACGAGAACTTTTCTTCCCCCTATTTTTAACTCTAGTTTTAGTCTGTGGTTATCGATTTTTTGGCTAATTGTTCTCCTGTCCTTGGCTTGTACTTCTTTACTGTTTAAAAGCCGCACTCCCGACCCAAGTATCCCGCCTTTACTGCTGTTTTTAGCAGGTAGTTTTTTTGTCGCGGTTTTACCTGCTATTAATGTGTTTGTGTCAATTACAGATACCCAAGGGGAAAGATACCTCTATTTCGGTTCTGGGTTTGCGTCAATTTATCTAGCCGTAGTCCTAGCGTGTTTGTGTATGAATATCCGGCTGATTTTGGTGGTTTCCTCAATTTTACTGTTGATTTTTGGGTTAACTGTTCAATCTTTGAACCAAAATTGGCGGGTGGCTGGTTCCATTTCTCAAAATATTCTTTTGGGAATGTTACAAGATCACCCTAATCTCCCCGCTATTATTACTGCTATTCCTGATAATTATCGGGGTGCTTATATTTATCGGACCGGTTTAATACAGGGTTTGTATCTATTTGGGGGAGGTGAAAAATATGCGATCGCATTTAATCGCGAACCCGGTGACGGACCCTTTGAAAGGGTACAATTTACCACCAATAACATTCAGACAGTCATGCACCATAATTTACGGGAATTGGACGATACAATTTTAATTAGACAAGATACCCCAGAGATTTATCAATTCAACTTGTCTAACCCGGAAACTTCCTTTTTACCCTGGCCGAAAAATTCCTTAAAAACTCTTGATTACGAAGTGATTAAGTTTGCACCCACCCAATATCAGCTACTCTTAAAAAATCCAGATTTGGCTGACCATCTGATTTTCTATTCCGACGGGAGGTTAACCGCTTCTCCCTATTAATTTGACTGCTAGGTGTCAGCATAACCCCTCATCGAGAATTGACACAGTAGAGACAAGACCAACCCTGTCTCTACTTATCGACTAATCAAAGCACCACCGAATCATTGCTGATGTCTGACAGGTGATAGAGGAGTGTTTATAGTTTAGTGCCACACTCAGGACAGAAATTGTTACTCGCGACATTTTTCGCGCCACAATTACTGCAATAGATTAACTCAACCGCTTTTTCTAACTGGCGGCGTTCAGGTAATCCTATCATCTGAGCATTACTCCTTCCTGGTGCTACCATAGGATAACAATTTTCATCCTTGGTAACATGAACATCCATCAGCACAGGACCCTCATAAGCCAACATTTCTGCTAGTGCTTGGTGTAATTCGTCACGACTCTTAACGACCATGCCTTTTACGCCATAAGAACGTGCTAACATTTCAAAATCTGGCATTCCGATTTCCATGTTAGAAGCCGAATAACGCTCACCATAAAAGGCTTGTTGCCACTGGCGGACCATACCTTGCCAACCGTTATTAATAATTACGGTCTTGACATTTATGCCATATTGTGCTATGGTTCCGAGTTCTTGGATGTTCATTTGCACACTGGCATCCCCAGCAATACAAATCACCTCGCGATCGCTCAAAGCCACTTTAGCTCCCATAGCCGACGGGATACCATAGCCCATAGTTCCTAACCCAGCGCTAGATATCCACTGACGGGGGCCATTTTTCAAAAATTGAGCCGCCCACATTTGGTGCTGACCCACATCCGTGGTATAGTACGCATCCGGTGCCATTTTTCCTAATTCTGCGATCACCTCTTGGGGAGAGAGGCTATCAGAATAAGAGGGAACCACCAGAGGATAATCTTCCCGCCAACGGTTAATCCGCTCTAACCACGATTGAGTTTGATTATCGTTCCCGACATCTCCAATTTCTCGGCAGCGGCGCAACAGGTCTATCAACACCTGGCGAACATCTCCGACAATTGGCACTTCCGGGGTCCGGTTTTTACCAACTTCCGCCGGGTCAATGTCAATATGAATCACCTTCGCCCTAGATGCAAATTCATCAAGTTTCCCGGTAACGCGATCGTCAAACCTAGCCCCGACAGCTATGAGCAAATCACATTCACTAACAGCAAAGTTAGCATAGGCTGTTCCGTGCATCCCCAACATTCCCACAGATAGGGGATGCTTTTCATCAAAAGATCCTTTCCCCATTAATGTGGTAGTTACCGGAATCTGAAAAAGCTCTGCCAATTCCGCAATTTCTGCATGGGCTCCGGCCGAAATCGCCCCACCACCGACATACATCAGGGGACGTTCTGCTTCTTCTATAAGTTTAATGGCTTGGTTGATTTGGCGAACATTGCCTTTAACCGTGGGACGATAGCCAGGTAGAGAAACCTCTCCTGGATTAACGGGAATATAGTCAAATTCTTCCAAACCTACGTCTTTGGGAACGTCTATGAGTACCGGACCGGGACGGCCTGTGCTGGCAATATGGAAGGCTTCTGCGACAATGCGAGCCATGTCACCCGGTTCACGAACCACATAGGAATGTTTGACTATCGGTAGGGTAATGCCGAAAATATCTGTTTCCTGGAAGGCATCCGTACCAATGGCGGGGCGCGCTACCTGTCCGGTAATGATTACCATTGGTATAGAGTCCATGTGGGCGGTGGCAATGCCAGTCACTAGGTTAGTGGCTCCTGGTCCTGATGTACCAAAGCACACTCCCACTCGTCCGGTAGCTCTGGCATACCCATCCGCCGCGTGGGATGCCCCCTGTTCATGGCGAACTAGGATATGCTGTATATCGCCCTCGGCTTCGGCTCGATACAGTTCATCATAAATGGGGAGAATGGCTCCACCAGGATAGCCAAAAATGTGCTGTACGCCATGACGTTTAAGACTATCAATGAGCGCAAACGCACCTGTTGCACGCTTGGCAGCAATTTTAGTTTGAAGTTGCACGATCGCTCCTCTAATTTAACTATATTGTTGAGTTAAAACCTCTATTTTAGATAAGGATTTTGTTTAAGGGGACTGGACGGTTAGGGTTTTAACAAGATTTTACATTGTTCAGCCACCACTATTAAGCCTAACGGTTGGCTCCGATAGGGTTAGGGGGTCGAGGCTTTCCTGCAATTGTATCACGATTTACCAATTGCGGGGCTTTGATAGTGATATCAAATGGTTTGGGCTATGTATGGCTGAATAAATCGGGGTCGAATGTCTACTCCCTGGGGAGATTTGCATCGAACTGGTAGTATCTTAGATAGCTGGTGAGCTGATCTCAAACAAAGTTCGACCGATTGCCTGGAAGACCTGATCAGCAGGCAGTAAACCCAACTGCCAAGTGTAGGATTGTCAAACAGTAAGCGTTAGGAGTGAAAACCTTGAAAAAGATAGAAGCCATTATTCGGCCATTTAAACTTGATGAAGTCAAGATTGCCCTGGTCAATGCTGGCATTGTTGGAATGACAGTTTCGGAAGTTCGCGGGTTTGGCCGCCAGAAGGGTCAGACTGAGCGTTATCGGGGTTCGGAATATACAGTTGAGTTCCTACAAAAACTCAAGGTGGAAATTGTGGTCGAAGATGAGCACGTTGATATGGTTGTAGAGAAAATCGTATCGGCCTCTCGTACAGGTGAAATTGGAGACGGTAAAATATTTGTCTCTCCAGTTGAGCAAATTATTCGTATCCGCACAGGAGAAAAGAACCTAGAAGCAATTTAAACGCTTTCCGCGATTATTCCCCGCCATGAAGCCTCTCCCACCTGGGGAAGTAGTGGTGGGAGTTTCTTATCCACGCCTTGAGACGATCGCTATGTCGATCAGTGGCCGGGTTGACTATCCCTTGAGAAGGGCACTCAGTTGGGGAAGTAATAGGTCAAAGGCTTTTCCTCGGTGGGAGATTTTTCGCTTGAGTTCTGGAGACATTTCGGCAAAGGTCATTTGCTGCTCAGGAACATAAAAAATGGGGTCGTAGCCAAAGCCTCCTTGACCTTGGGGGGTTTGGGCAATCACTCCTGGACATATTCCTTGGACTTGTTGGACAATAGAACCATCAGGACGAGATATGGCGATCGCACAAATAAATTGAGCGCTACGGTCGGCCGCGGTTTCCAGTTCTTTGAGTAATTTACTAATGCGATCGCTATCGGTGGACGCATACCGGGCTGAATATACTCCTGGCATTCCCCCTAGGGCATCTACGGCTAGTCCTGAATCATCTGCGATCGCCCATTCTCCCGTCGCCTTTGCCACTTCACTGGCTTTTAGGCAGGCATTCTCCAAAAATGTCTTTCCGGTCTCTTCAACCTCCAAATTATCCGGCTTAAGCTGCAATTTGACATCGATACCACCTAGATAAGCCTGCATTTCATTTAACTTACCAGGGTTTCCGGTTGCCACTACTAATAGTTTGGTCATATCATGCACCTGAAATCTGCTTGATTAGCATAAATCACCCCAGACGGTTAATATATATTGATAATTAATTTCTGAGGTGCTGAGGGGTTTAATTGTTTTGTCTACGGAAATTGACAATTCAACAACTATAACTACTGTTATCTGTCCAGGATTTCACCCGCCCCATTTTACGGCTCAGTTTTTGGATAGATTGGGAGTAGACTGGGGGGATAATGGGCTGTTGGTGTTTCCGGCTGATCTATCTTCCCCTCTCTCACCGCGAGCCCTGGGGGAGTTTTTACAGGCTAATCTTGGCGCGCGCCATAGCACACCATTGATATTTATTGGTTTTAGTGCGGGTGTGGTGGCTGCTATGGTAGGCGCTTACAGATGGCAACAATCAGGGGGTCAGGTGAGGGGATTAATTGCGATCGATGGTTGGGGTGTTGGTCGGGTCGGGAATTTTCCCTTTTACCGTATCAGTCACGATCGCTTTACTCACTGGAGTTCTGGGCTATTAGGTGCGGGTGATGGTGGTTTCTATGCTGACCCGCCTGTAGAACATTTGGACTTATGGCGATTTCCTCACCAGACCTGGGGCTGGTGGCTGGAAACTGGGTTAGTTGGCTTAAAAACAGCTTCTCCTATGATGGCATCTGAGGCAATATTTGCTATATTAAAAAAACTTGGCAAATTACCAAATTGATAGCTTGATGATTAGTTTAACTCAGCAGCCCGATAGTTCTTATATTACCATTAATGGCGTAGAACACTATTATCAATGGGTGGGAACTCCCTACCATGGGGAAACTTCTAAGCCGGTTATGGTGTTTATTCATGGTTGGGGTGGGTCGGGTCGCTATTGGGAAAGTACCGCTATGGCTTTGGGCGATCGCTTTCATTGTTTACTTTATGATATGCGCGGTTTTGGTCGGTCTAATCGCCCGGCTGTAAATGATAGCGATCGAGGTTATGAATTAACCGAATATGCTCAGGATTTAGCCGCCCTTTTACAGGCTTTAAATATTCCCAAAGTCTATATTAACGCTCACTCTATGGGGGCTTCCGTGGCTGCCATTTTTATGAATCTTTATCCGTCCATGGTAGTTCGGGCTATCTTAACCTGTAGTGGCATTTTTGAATATGATGAACAATCTTTTACTACTTTCCATAAATTCAGTCGCTATGTAGTCATGTTTCGCCCTAAATGGATGGCAAAACTGCCTTTAATTCATCAAATATTTATGGCGAGATTTCTGCATCATCCCCTACCTAGTCAGGTCAGCCGAGAATTTTTAGAGGATTTCTTATTAGCAGATTTTGCCGCCGCCTATGGTACTGTTTTAACATCCGTTAGCAAAGAAGCTACCCAATGGTTTCCCGAAGAATTTAAAAAGTTAACAGTTCCTACCCTCTTGGTAGCTGGGGAATATGACCAAATTATCCCTATGGAAATGGCTAAACAAGCGGCTACTCTCAATCCTAACGTTCAGCTTAATATTTTACCAAATACTGCCCATTTCCCCATGTTAGAAGACCCTACAAATTACCTTAAAATTATTCAAGAATTTTTAATTGATAATTAACAATTGTAGGGGCGGGTTCTGCTGTCAATTACATTTCCCGACCAGAAGATGAATAAACCCGCCCCACCCGGTCATTAATTAC
>NZ_JARPLU010000134.1:0-13908 GCF_032349615.1 Limnospira sp. PMC 1279.21
TGGGGCGGGTTTATTAATATCGTCCTGGGGATGGATAATTGACGGCGGAACCCGCCCCTACAATTATTAATTATTAATTATATCGTGCCATATAATCTTTTAAGTCTCTGGCGACTTGGGGACAGAGGAAATAAACCCCCAACAGGTTAGGGAATGCCATTCCTAATAACATTCCATCACTAAAATCAATGACGGGACCAGGGGCGACTATGGCTCCCATAAAAGTAGCCATTAGGAAGAGGATTTTATAGATAATTAAACCCTGCCCTCCGGTGAGATAATCCCAGCAGCGTTCCCCATAATAACTCCAGGATATCATAGTAGAAAAAGCAAAGAAAAAAACAGCGATCGCCAAAATTATGGGGAACCAAGTAATGGAACTGCCAAAAGCGGCGGCGGTCAATTCTGCCCCGGCTCCGGTAGCGCGTAATTGCTCATATTCGGGATTATTATATGCCCCAGTAATTACAATCACTAAAGCGGTCATATTACAAACTACAATAGTATCAATAAAAGGCTCTAAGAGGGAGACAATACCTTCTCGGATAGGTTCATCAGTGCGAGCGGCAGAATGAGCGATCGCGGCTGAACCTAACCCCGCTTCATTAGAAAAAGCCGACCGTCTAAACCCTTGAATAATTACGCCCAAAATCCCGCCCTCAATAGCTTCTGGCTGAAATGCTTGGGAAATAATCACCCAAAAAGCACCAGGGATAGCGGTAAAATTAGTCATTAAAATAAACAGAGAGGCAGTGACATATAAAATACACATAAAAGGGACAATTGTACCAGCGACTTGACCAATGCGGCGGACTCCGCCAATAATGACTAAGCCGACTAATGTTGCTAAAACTGCTCCATATAACCAATTAGGTACAAAGGGAAACACCCGGGAAACCGCGCCAAAGGACTGGTTAGCTTGGAACATATTTGCACCACCCAAGGCGGCGAAAATACAGAAAAAGGAAAAAGCGATCGCCAAAACCCGTCCGAAAATCGGATAATTAATCCTTTTTAAACCTTCTGATAGATAGCGCATCGGGCCACCAGAAATAGTGCCATCTGGGTTAACGACGCGATATTTTTGACCGAGGGTACATTCAACAAACTTACTACTCATTCCAAAAAAGCCACCGACAGTCATCCAGAAGACCGCGCCGGGTCCTCCGACACTAACAGCAATAGCTACGCCGGCAATATTTCCTAAGCCGACAGTAGCGGACAGAGCAGTTGCTAAGGCTTGAAAATGGGAGACTTCCCCGGAATCATTAGGATCATCATATTTTCCCCGCACCACGTCTACAGCGTGTCGGAAGGCGCGGATATTGATAAATCCCATGCGGAAGGTAAAGAAAATTCCCCCAACAATTAGCCATAAAACAATTAGGGGAATTCCCATGTCAATCCCAAAGAGATATTTAAATAGATACCCGGTCCCTGCATCCCAGAATAGGACACCAAATATAACATTGTTGACAAACCAGGCGAAACCATCATTAATAGCCTCAAAGACTGTTTGGCTGCGGCTTTCATCCTGAGCCCAAGCGATGGTAGGAATCAACAAAAACAGTAGGGTATATAGCCAAACCCGTTTTTTAGTTATCCTCATAAATGGTAATGGTTCACAAGACTGGGATGGATACTGAGAGAGTTTTGGGAAGTGAGGGAACAGACCGGAGGGGACTCCCCGGTGGGAACTGTTAACTAGCTTGGGAGTCTTGATCTGAAATTTTGTTAGCGATCGCCTGTCCAAATCCTAATACAATCAGGATATTGGATAGAGTCAAAAACAACTCAGCCCCCCCATGTAGCCAATCAATATTAGCTAAAGATTCGCTGTAGGCGACCTGAGCATAAATAGCGGCGGGAATGGTTACCGCCACAAATACCAAAGTTCCGTAAAATCCGATCAGGGCTAGTAGTGGGGTTATTCCTGAACGGGTAAGGAACCAGAGGAAACCGAGATAAGGAAACAAAGACAGAACAAATAGAGTATCTTTAGAGAACATGGTTAGTAGTTTTTAAGTTTCAAGTGATTTGGAAGTTCGCCAAAGCCACCAGGCGGCAATACACAAGGTAAAATTACCTGTAACGGTCATAGCAGCTTGTAGGGTGACCAGCCATTCTAGGTTCGGGGAGTTATCAAAATAATGCCAGGTACAAGCACACATAGCACTGATCAAGGCTGGTAACATAGCATAAGATAAACCCCACCAGGCTCGATTTTCGGTAATTACGCCGTAACTCCAGATTAGCAAAATGGCAACTATCCATTCAATCACGCTAGAAATATGAATGAGCCAGGTGGGAATTGATAAAGCGTGCATAAGCCAATTGTAAATGAATTTCCAACATTGTCGATAATCATCCTAAGTTTATAGGTAACAGACAAATGAGTGTGCATCCGATTAAAGATACGATCGCTCTGAATGAGACCCAACTTAATACATTAAGCAGAACCCTGAGATTATCTGAGGGACAGTTTACTCTGTTGTTGGTGCGTTGTAACTATATCAATTTGCGATCGTCAATGGTACAACAACTGCGGCAGAAATTTCCTTTACCCATTCGCGAGCTATATCTTCAGCCATCAATACAGAACTTGTATGGTGCTATTCAAGGGGAATTAGGTCAGGGGGAAGAACCAGCGGCGCTTATGGTCTACGGCTTGGAGTCTGTGAACAGTCTTGATGAAGTCTTAGACGCGACCAATTTTGCGAGGGAGTCTTTTCGGAACTTGGAATTTCCCCTAGTGTTATGGGTTGATGACAAAACCTGGCAAAGAATGAACCGCCGCGCTCAGGATTTTACCAGTTGGGCGACTACTTATGAATTTGTCTTAGGAACTCAAGAGTTATTGGAATTTTTGGAGGCTAAAACCCAAAGGGTCTTTGGGGAAGTTCAGAAATTTGGGTCGCTGCAATTTGTCCCCAATACCAAGATTTTGGGGACGGGTTCTCGGTCAGAAATAGAGTTGGCTTATCAAGACTTAAAACAAAGATTAACTAAGTTACCCACAGAATTGGAAGGGAGTTTACAATTTTTATTTGCTCGTTATTGTTATGCCAAAAATGACATCAATTCAGCCATCAAAAAGTATCACGAAAGTCTGAAATTGTGGCGGAATAGTTCCCATAAACCTCCTAATTTTCACCATGATTTAACTCATTTAGAATGGCAAGGATTGATATTATTTCATATAGGATTATGCGAGATTTATCAAGCTGACCAAAATCGTTGTGGTACAGGAAAAAAAGAATGGGAACGAGCCCAACAACATCTACAGCAATCTATTCAAAGGTTTGAAATTGCTCAACGCCAGGATTTGGTGGCTAAGTTTATTAATAAATTAGGGGAGGTTCTCAGTCAATTAGAACAGTGGGATGAGTTATGGGAATTGGCGATCGCCTCTCGGAAACTCCATCAATCTCCTGGTGAATTCAATCAGATTTTATTGGCTCAGGATTATGGATTTTTAGCAGAAGTTTCTCTGCATCGTTCTCAGTGGAATTATAGTAAAGAATTGGCTGAGGTGGCTTTAGATGTATTGATGCGGGCTAATGTTTCGGAGGCGATCAACTCTTCAATTTGTAA
Organism: Limnospira sp. PMC 1279.21; assembly: GCF_032349615.1. NCBI lineage: Bacteria > Bacillati > Cyanobacteriota > Cyanophyceae > Oscillatoriales > Sirenicapillariaceae > Limnospira > Limnospira sp. PMC 1279.21. The sequence goes on from NZ_JARPLU010000134.1 coordinate 3,595, forward strand.
TCAGCATCAGGGTCGTTTTCTGTGGCTATTAGCTGAATCTTTAGAAAAATTGAGTCAGCCGACTGTGGCAATTCAAAAATTAGAATGGGCGAAAAAAGCGACGATCGCCCAATATAATCCCCGGCTATATCTAGCGATTTTAGAAACTTTAAGGCGGCTATATTTTGACCTGGGCAATTACCGAGAATCTTTTGAGATTAAGGGAGAATATCGCCGCAAATCTAGCACTTTTGGCTATACGGCATTTATTGGCGCTGGTCGCTTGCAGATTCGCGAACGAGCCATTAATCTTAGTTTAACAGATGCTGATTATGGCTATTGTGCGGATGAAATCCAGACTTCTGGACGGGAAAAAGATATCGAAAATCTCCTGGCTCGCATGGCGAGTCCTCAGCATAAACTCACGGTTATTTATGGGCAATCAGGAGTTGGTAAAAGTTCCTTATTACGAGCAGGTTTAGTTCCTTCTCTGCAAGTTAAGCCTATCGAAGCGCGTCAAGTAGTACCTGTGGTTATTCGCAACTATAAGGCTTATATCAGAGAACTAGATCGGCAACTATCTGGTCTTCAAGAATCAGAAATAGAACCAGAAACCGATGTTGGGTTTCACCCAACCTACCTGGCTGCTGTTGGGTTTCACCCAACCTACCTGGCTGAAAAGGCTGTTAATAGCGGTTATCCTGAATTAACTAAAGCTGACGAAGGGGAGCAAAAATTTCTGATTAACCACATTTTAGAAACCTTGAAACACCATTCAGTTAGTCATCGGTTAACTGTGCTAATATTTGACCAATTTGAGGAGTTATTTTTTGTTTTAAATAAAAGCGATCGCCAGATATTTTTTAAATTATTACAGCAAGTTTTAAAAATTCCCTTTGTCAAAGTTATCTTATCCCTGCGAGAAGATTATCTGCATCATTTATTAGAGGCTTCTCGTCTGACTAACTTCGAGGAAATTGGCAACGATATTTTAAGTAAAGATATCCTATTTTATGTGGGCAACTTTAGCCGGGAAGAAGCATATAATGTGATTAAGAGTCTGACCGATAGTTCCCGGTTTTATTTAGAAGATGCTCTAATTAAAGCATTAGTCAATGATTTATCCACCGAATTAGAAGAAGTGCGACCCATTGAAATGCAAGTAGTGGGAGCGCAACTGCAAACCGAAAATATCACGACATTAGCAGAATATCAAAAACGCGGACCCATGCAAAAGCTGGTCGAACGTTTTTTGGAAGTGACCATAAAAGACTGTGGCGCGGAAAATGAGACGATCGCCAGACTAATGCTATACCTATTAACAGATGAAAATGACACCCGACCCCTAAGAACCCGTGCGGAACTTTCGGAAGAATTAAAAGACCGACTTAAATTATCATCAGTTACCGTTGAACTCGACTTGATTTTAGATATCTTTGAACAATCAGGCTTAGTGTTCCGAGTAGTAGAATATGATAGCGAATTTTATCAACTCGTCCATGATTATCTCGCGGGTTTTATTCGTCAACAACATCGCTTAGATCGCGATGCGGAGTTTGAACAACTCCAAGAAGAAAATGAGCAGATGCGACGGGAAAGAGAGTTAAATCAACGACTACAAGAAGCTCAAGCCAAACAACATGAAGCGGAGGAAAAATTAAAGCGACAACGCAGAAACTGGAGCATGATTGGCGCGGGGGTCTGTCTTTTCGTTTTGGCTATTGGCGTTTGGGAAGTGCAAAAATGGCAGCGCAATTCTGCCGATCGCCTCGCTGCGTTGAAATCCGTAGAACGCGCCTTGAGACTATCTGACCAAAACAATCAAATCGAGATTTTACTAACAACTTTAAGACTCAGTAAAGACATTGAAGACACCAACCCCACCGAGCAACAAAAACTTGAGGTAACATCTGGTTTACGGGAAGTTATATCTAATATTCAAGAAAAAAACCGCCTACAGGGACATACTAGCAGTGTTCTGGGGGTGGCGGTTAGTCCTGATGGGAATTTAATTGCTACAGCCAGTAATGATCATACGGCTAAGGTCTGGCGTATTGATGGTTTATGGTTACAGGACTTACCCCATCAAAATAGTGTCACCAGTATTAGCTTTAGTGAAGATAGTAAATTTCTGGGGACTACTACCGCCGATAATCAGGTAACAATTTGGGTCTGGGATGAACAACAAGAAAAATTCCAATATCTGCATAACTTAGTAGGTCATGAAGCCTTAGTTACCCGTGTTAAATTTAGTCCCCAAGGGGATTTAATCGCTACCTCTAGTAATGACAATACTATTCGCCTGTGGCGACCTGATGGGACGATGATTCGTGTCTTAGAAGGTCACACCGATAGAGTGTTAGATGTAGAGTTTAATTCCGATGGACAAAAACTAGCTAGTGCGGGTAAAGATAAAACTATCCGACTCTGGAACCGGGAAGGAGACCTATTAGCCACTTTGACCGGACACTGTGAGGGTATTGCTTCGGACTCTTTTGATTACTGCAATATTCATGATGTCAGTTTTAACCCCAAAAATGATAACATTCTGGTTTCCGGTAGTAGCGATCGCACTCTGAAAATTTGGGATTTGGAACAACAACGGGAAATCCGCACCCTCAAAGGACATAATGAGGAAGTTTTGACAGTCTTATTTAGTCCAGATGGGGAAGTAATTGCTAGTGGAAGTCGTGATGATACGGTGAAAATTTGGGGGTTACCAGATGGGAGTTTATTAAATACTTTAGTAGGTCATCAAAATGATGTTTGGTCGGTGGCATTTACCCCCGATAGTAAAACCATTGTTTCCGCTAGTGCAGATACTAGCGTTAAACTCTGGAGTCGCACCTATACACCAGAGGCGAAAAGGGTAATTCCAGCCAGTGATGCAGCTATTTGGAGCCTCAGCTTTACTCCCGACAGCCTGGGAATAGCTACAGCGGGTAATGATAGCTTAGTCAAAATGTGGGAGATTAATCAAGGTGATCAGCCTGCGTTATTGTGGCAATTAGAAGGTTTAGGACAGCCTAGGGATCTCAATTGGGTTACTGTCAGTCCTCAAAAATATCAGCCTCTGGTCGCCACGGGAGGTGCAGATAATACTATCAAATTATGGACTACCGATGGTGAAGCGATCGCCACTCTGACGGGTCACACTGAACCAGTAAACGCGATCGCATTTAGTCCCACACAAAATATCTTAGCTTCCGCTAGTTCTGATAAAAACGTGATGATCTGGGATGACGATGGTCAATTAATTCAAACTCTGAGTATTCCCGCTTTTCCTAATGATGGTATTGTCAGCGATATCAAGTTTAATGCTGATGGTACTATCTTGGCGGTAGCTATCGGTAATGAAATGGCTATCAGGGCAACCAATGAACTCTATGGGGTGGTATTATGGCGTAAACAAGGAGATAGTTGGATTTCCTATCCGAGTATCCCATTAGATGAAAGTGTCAATAATATCGCTTTTTCTCCTGAATTGGGAACACTGGCGATCGCATCTGGTAAAAATGTTAAACTATGGTCTCGTAATGGTACTCCTAGACCTGATTCTTGTCCCATGACCGCTTTGGCTACGGTTCGCAGTCTCAGCTTTAGTCCAGATGGTCAAATTTTAGCTACCGCTAGTGATGATAAAAAAGTCCGATTATGGGCGGTTAAACGCGATCGCGATAAACTCTGGCCTGCTGATGGTTGTCATGGCATTGACAGCGTAATTGAACCCATTACTACCATTAATCATAATGTCTTTGTTAACCGCATTGCTTTTAGTCCAGATGGTCAAACTTTAGCGATCGCCAAAGACAATGGTAAATTAATATTATGGAGTATGGATAACCTCAGTCTTGATAGTTTGATTAGTCGCAGTTGCACCTGGTTACATAATTATCTACAAACTAATCAAAATGTGCTACCCTCCGATCAGAAACTCTGTAACTTGACTTACCCCCAAATTACCCGCCGCTAAACTACCTCAATCTGTATGTTAACTTTTGTAACAAAAAGTTAAGAAATGTAAAAATTTTTTTGAGGGGGGATTGCTTTTTTGCTTGACTTCGGTTACAATTTTATATAATGGGAATGTAGACATTTTTTTATTTTAAGACAGATTTCCATTATGAAACCATACATTAATATCTTAGCATTAGTTTCCGGTGCTTGTCAACCCTCAGCCCCAGGGCGGGCCGCCAAAAAATTTTTTTTGTTTAGGAAATCCTAGAGTTTTACAGCCTGTTTAAAATCCTCCCTAAACCCGTGTGGGGGAACCCCAACCATTAACGCAGAATCATTGCGGATATGGAGTTCAACGTCCCGTTTTCTAGTGGTAAATAATGCCGATTGTGGGAGGTGGCGGGGGGTGAGAAAGTGAATATTTTGGTTAGATGAACCACGCCAGCCTTGGTTATCATTGAGGGAGGCGATATATTGTCCGTCAATGATAACATCAATTAATTCTAGTAGGGGGATGATATCGGCTTTGGTGCGAATTTCGTCCAGGGTAAATCCTGTATAACATATAATCGAAATATCCCGATGGTTTCGCAGGTGTTGAAACAGTTTTGTTAAAGCGATCGCCTGTAGCATAGGTTCGCCGCCAGAAACAGTGATACCGTCTAAATTTGGCTGAGATAAAATCAGATTTCCCAGTTTTTCCGGGTCAATTAATGTCGCTTGAGTTTGGGGTATCCACTCCGGGGAAATGCAGCCGGGACAGTTAAAGCTGCAACCTTGTACCCAGATGACAAAGCGGTTTCCGGGGCCGAGGGTGCGGGTGTGGGGGCAAATTTCAGCAATGTTTAAGAGAGTCATGAGGAAAAGTTAAGGGTGAGTTTTTGGTGTTTTTCGGCGTGGTGTTTTTGGAGGGTCGCCAATTGGCGATCAAGGTCTTCCAGTTGGGTTTTTATTTGTGCTAAAATCGGGTCAATTTCTCTGTGGTTGACCGGGAAATATTGGCAAAGTTGACGATCGCGATCGTAATGGTGGCTGAGGTCGTCCCGAATAGTGACCACTTGTTTTTGGTATTGGTTACAGTCAGCGATCGCTTTTTTCAGTTCATTTTGTAGGCGGTCAAATTCCGCTTTTTCTTGTTGCAATTCTGCCAGGGTATCTGATAAAATATGGTTGAGTTTATCCCGTTCCGTTTGGGTAAGTGTTATCAATTCCGTGGCGATTTCCTTCGTCTCGATTTCCCGTTGATTTTGGCATCCTCGCAGTCTTTGAATTTCCGCTGCTAGGCGGGTTTGCTGTGCCGCCAGTTGGTCCTGTTGCTGTTGGAGGGTTTCCAGTTCTTGATATTGGGGTTGGAGGGTTTGCGATCGCTTTTCGATGTCTTCGCGTAGTTGGTCTAGGTCGGTATTTTGTAGTTCGGTTTCTATATGCTTTAATTGAGTCGCCAGGCTGTTTAATCGTGCCAATTCTGCCGCCGCCTCTTTTAACTTATTTTCCTGACTAAAAAGCTGATTAGCTGCCGCCAACAGTTCCGAAGTTTCTCCAGATATTTCCGCTAATTTTTGGGAGTTATTTTCCAGCTTTTCCGTCAGCTTGGGGGGGATATTTAGGGTGGCAAAATGAGGTTGCCAGGTATCCAGCAGAGAGAGTTGTTGTCTGAGAGTTTGGGAGAGAGCGATCGCCCAAGCGTCCATAGTATCCGGGTCCGAATTAGCCAGGTTTTCCAACACTTCTGGGGGGTAGAGATTTCCCCATAATTCTAGGGCGATTTGCACCAGTTTAAAAGGTAGGTCAATATAATCATAATCCCACACATCCTGATCCGGCAATCTCTGGGCAATTTTAATTAAGGCTGCGATTTGTTCTTCCATAGTCAAGCATTCTCATAACTTGGGCGGTAGGCGAGTCCAGAAACTGATCAATTTTGCCAACTATTACCCCAAAGGGGAGGGAGACTTAAATCTGGCTGGGGTGAGACTCAAACAACCCCGTTGGCGGACGACCATAAAGTTAAGTAATTTTACGGTGTTTGATTTCCCCGAAAAACATTATACTACACAATAGGAATTAAAATCAACCATTACTAACAAAATAGGAGCCATCAATGAGTGGTGAAAAACGACGGTATGTTCAGGTTGAGGATCAGGAGTTGCGGCGACTGCGGGAACAGGAGTCCAGGTTGCGATCGCTACAACAGGATCTCCCGGAAAGGTTAAACGCCGTTCAACAGCAAGCCCAGCGGGAGTTTCAGCAACGTCTCGCCCCCCTGGAACAGCGAACCCAACGCCAGCAACAAGAAATTAGCGGACTGCGAACCGGAATTAAAGACTTGGAAACCCAGACCAACCTACGACTACAAAATCAGCGGCGGGAATTTCAGCAGAGTATCCGAGAGTCGGAGTATCGTCAACAACAGCAATTACAACAGGAAGTCGGACGGCTAGAGTCTTCTATGCGGGAGGGCTTTACTCAGCAGCGACGGGAATATTTAGGATTGTTAAATAATCAACGCCAGGAGTATCTGAATTTATTTGAACAACAGGACCAAAAATTTAGTCACCTGATAGCTGAGGAGCGACAAGCCAGACAACAAGGACAACAAATCCTTCAGCAACAGATTAATCAAGTAGTTGAGAATTTGGAGGCGGAAAGTCAGCGGAAACAACAGTTAGCAGTTGATTATTTTGCCGATGTTGACAAGATTTGGAAACAGATTGATCGCGATTATCAACACCAACGTTTTGCACCGGGTAAATTAGCCGATTTACGTCGGGATTTAGACCTAGCCAATAGCAATATTCAAGCGGGGGTTTTTGAAGCTGCGATCGCCACCTGTCAGCAAACCTATCTCAAACTAGGAGACCTGCGGCTGGAACTGGAACAAAAACAGCATGAATGGCTATTTTATTATCAGGCGAGTTTAACTGATTTACGCAGTTTAATTACCGAGGTACAAACTCACCGGGAATGTGAAGTAGAAGTCGGACAGGGAAGTGATGCGGAAACCTTCAAATGTGAGGTTGACTACTGGACAAATGGGCGATTAAGCGAGTATGAAAACCAACTCAATCAGTTAGAATCGCAACTGGTGGAAGGGGAAGCCACCCTCACCACGGAACAGATTAAAAATATCGGCGAAAACATTAATCAATTGCAGCCTATTTTAGGGGAAATTCTCGAACAGGCGAGATGCTCGATTTTAAACTCTCAATTGCGGGTAGAAATTGCCGATCGCATTATCGAAACTCTGGCAAATATCGGTTATAGCCTGATTGATGATACCTACGAGGGAGAAGACCAACGCAACGCCTTTGTAGTTAAGGTGAAAAATGTGGCTGGGGATGAGGTGGTCACCGTGATTAGTCCTGAGTCAGAATTTGGGGCTAATTCGGTTTCAATTAATAGTTTTAGTGCAACTTTAATCGACGAACAAGCTACCCGCCAAAATGCAGAAGCGATTTTTAATATCTTGAATGAAGCTGGGGTTCAAGGTGTGGGTGATATAGAATGTAAAGAACAGGCGAACAGTCAATATCAGGATATTGATGCAGTCAAAACGCGAGTCAAAAAGCCATCTGTTCAGTCACCCCAGCCGAAACCTTCTGTTTCTTAACTCTCCATTTCTGACCCCTTCTCTCAAGGGTGGGGAGGGGTTAGAATAGATGTCATAATAATAGTATCAAATTATGGTTGAACGAATTACCGAGCAATTGAATCTCCAAACAGGCGATCGCTTTCTGGTTTTGTACGGAACCAATAGCGGAGATGGCTTTTTTACTGACGATTTATTATTGTCAGATATCGAACAGGTTTTGCATCGCTATTTACTAACCCAAGGCTTTAATCGTATCGTGTTCTATTCGGGAGTGAATAAGCTGTATTTTCTCGATTCTCAATCACTCCAAAACGCCAGGGAACAGCCGACAACCTCGCCGCCACCTTCCCCGTCCGAAATGCGAACAAAAAGCGGCGGTCCTTTGGGGAAACGCCGTGGCTTATTGAGACGAGAAACCCCTCCCGAACCGGAACCCCAACCCTCAGCAAATCGCCGTCCTGTGATGTCTGATATTCCATGTATCGGCTATTTTGAACACTTCATGAAAGATACCCGCTATCAAAGTGCGATTATCTTTTCTGACGTGGAGGATTTGCGGATGTTTGAAAACCCGCGAGAACTGTTTGGGCGGATGGTCACTTGGGGAAGACTCCCCCCGACCAACCGCAATTTATGTGTGTTTATTTCCCACCATCATAGTTTACAACAGTTTCAAGATTTTTGCAACCATACAGGCTTTACTTATTTGGGAAATTGGCTGCAAAACATGAGCGATCGCCAATTTAATTTAGTGCGGGTGTCTACCCCCACCGAACCGGAGTTAGAAAGTCTGTGGGATTATTTTAGACTGGTTCACCAAAAACCGATAAATTGGAGCGATCGCCGCCGTTTAATCTCGGCTATGGCTGCCGAAAATCAACCCCTAAAGACATGGTATCATCGCTTTAATTCTGTGGCGGAATTATCCTTAAAAGTCGCCAAACAAAACCAGTGGTTATCGGGGGATGTCAGCGATATACCCGCCTTAAAACGCTTACATAACTTGGTAGGTTTACAGAATGTTAAAACCGCCATCAACCAAAAAATCCTGTCATTATCTAAAGCTCAACAACGGCAACAACAAGGCATCAATACCGACCCCCCTAGACTGCATTTAGTATTCAAAGGAAACCCCGGAACCGGGAAAACCACCGTGGCGAGATTAATGGGGGAAATTTATCGAGATTTAGGGTTATTGCGGCGGGGTCATGTAGTAGAAATTGGCGGGCGAGATTTGGTGGCGGGATATGTGGGACAAACAGCAATTTTAACTAATGAAACAGTGGATCGGGCTTTAAATGGGGTATTGTTTATTGATGAGGCTTATACCCTCACTGAAGGGGGCGAAAATGACTGGGGAAGGGAGGCGATTGATACCCTGTTAAAACGCATGGAAGATGAACGGGGAAGGCTGGCGGTAATTGTAGCCGGATACCCGGAACTTATGGATAATTTTATCACATCTAACCCAGGTTTACAAAGTCGTTTTGCCACAGAAATTATTTTCGATGATTATCAACCCTCCGAATTATTAACCATTTTCCGTCAACAGGTACAACGGGTTAAAAGTGCGATCGCTCCCGATTTAGAACCGCGTCTGGAGAACTTGTTCACCCAGATTTATGATAACCGAGACCGCAATTTTGGCAACGCCAGAGAGGTGGAAAAGTTATTTAATCTCATGGATGATTGTCACAGCGATCGCGTAATGAAACAGGGTTTAAATACCCTGACCGAACCCTTAAAAGTGGAGGATTTACCGCCAGTTTATCGGGAACTCTCCCAACGGGGAACCGCCGACGCAGAGAACCTAGAAAAACTCCTCGCCGAATTAGAAAACTTGACCGGGTTAGACTCGGTTAAACAGGATATCAAACAATTAATTAACACCCAAGCCGCGAATCAAAAATTAGCCAGTTTAGGGATGTTAGCCAGTAATGAAATCGAAACCCGTCATTTATTATTTACTGGAAATCCCGGCACCGGAAAAACCACCGTCGCTCGTTTAATTGGCGAAATTTATCGAGCCTTGGGACTGTTAAAAAAGGGTCAATTTGTGGAAGTAGAGCGCAAAAAATTAGTCGGACAATATGTCGGACATACCGCCGAAAAAACCGCCCAGGTGATTGAATCCGCCGTGGATGGGGTATTATTTATTGATGAAGCCTACTCCTTATCTCGTGGGGGAGATAGCCGAGATTTTGGACAGGAGGCGATCGATACTTTGGTTCCCATGATGGAAAATTATCGCGATCGCCTGGTGGTAATTTTAGCCGGATATTCGCGGGAAATGGCAGAGTTTCTCGACAGCAACTCCGGCTTAAAATCTCGCATTGCAAAAAAAATCGATTTTCCCGATTATAACGGTGCCGAAATGCACAGTATTTTTCTGGGAATGTGTCGGGAAAGCGGGCGAATTTGTCCCGATGATGTATCCACGCGGGTCAGGTCAATTATGGATTTTGCCTATCAAAATAGGGATGCAAATTTTGGCAATGGTCGCGATGTCCGCAATTTTTATGAACGGATGGTCAACAACTTAAAAAATCGCATCGTCCGGGACGAATTAAACGGGGAGGATATGATCACATTTACCTGTGAGGATATCTCCAGTTGGGAGTAGCGTTAATGAAATGTCAACACCATTGACCTACGAAGGAGTAGGGTGCGTTAATGAAATGTAACGCACCGTTGACCATTACAATGTTAATGAAATGTCAACACCATTGACCTACGAAGGAGTAGGGTGCGTTAATGAAATGTAACGCACCGTTGACCATTACAAC
>NZ_JARPLU010000135.1:0-9034 GCF_032349615.1 Limnospira sp. PMC 1279.21
ATCGTCGCATTGTCAGGCAATAGCCGGATAAATGTCGCGTAAATGTATCAGGTATGATTACAGTAGTTGTTGGAATCTGATAGTCATGATGAAATTAACACCTTTGAAATTTACCCTAGGTTTGAGTATTTCTGCGATCGCTACTTTCGGCTTCGGGTCTGCGGTTCAGGCAGCACCGGAATTAATCGCCCAAGCCACCATTAATCCCCTGCAAGATTTTGATAGTCGTAATAGCACTACCGACTCCTCCAATACCCTTAATCAGCGGACATTGTTTGATATTCTCCACAGTGTCCAGCAAGGTCGGTTTGATATGAATGGGGAATTCATCCAAAATCAACAAAATCAAAATATCCAAGATGCGGCGGCGGAATTTCGCCAAAGACAACGCCAGGCGATCGAACTTCAACCCAGCCTAGAACCCACGGCAGAAGTTGAGTAAAACCTATTGGGGAGGGGTTGTAGAGAATTAATCGCCCTATTTAATGATTAATTTGACCACAGCCCCCCAATTATATTATACATTAATAAATTATCTGTGATTCATCCATTTTACAAAAACTTCTCATTCTGGCTAAATCCTTTACAGTAGCTTGATTATATCTAGCATTTTTGGGGAGCCTCAAACCACAACTTCCCCTGGAAAAGGGCTTACCATGGGGAACTATGATTTTTCCGCCAAGTGTAACAGTCAACAATAGACCTGGTATTGATATATCATAAGAATTCAACCGAACTGTCAGGATTATCGGTCAAAGAGCATGAACCAAATGTCATCGCCATATTATTGACAATAGCTAATGTAGCTGTTACATTTGTTTTGTGATATGAAAACCCGAAGAGCATGATTTGCCTCTCTAGTTTGCATGAGCGTAAATGGCTGATTCATGTTTCTATTATGGAGACTTGCACCGCCACATAATAGGGTGATTGAGCAATCTAGTGGTTGCTTATGTGATTGATTTTTAATTTTTTGACCACAACCGTGTATCTACCAGGAATGAATTACCATGACCGCCGAATTAATACCTAACCCCACACAGCCCGAAAGTAGCAGGCCCAACCCGAATGCGATCGATGGTGGCTTAATCATCGAAGGGTTTATGAACCAGGAGAACCGCCTCATAGGTACCGGAGGTAGTGATTTGATCGCTGGTGGGGACCTGAATGATGTGATATATGGGGGGGACGGGGGCAATAATACCCTATCTGGAGGTGCGGGAGATGACATCATTTACGGAGGTAAGGGAGATGACCTAATTTATGGTGGTCAGGGAAATGACATCATCTACGGCGGGGAAGGTAAGAATACAATCTCCGCTGGAGAAGGGAATAACACCCTATTGGGAGGTGCGGGAGATGACCTCGTTTATGGTGGTAAGGATGATGACATCATTTATGGGGGTAAGGGCAGTGACACAATCTATGCTGGAGAAGGCAATAATCTGCTGTTTAGTAACCTGGGAGATGACCTCGTGTATGGTGGTCAGGGAAATGACATCATCTATGGAGGTCAGGGAGATGACATCATCCACGGCGGGGAAGGTAATAATATCCTGTCGGGAGATAAGGGTAATGACCTAATTTATGGTGGCACTGGTAACGATACTATTTACGGTGTCGAAGGTAATAACACCATACTTGGTGGACCGGGAAATAACCTGATTTTTGGTGGTAAGGGTGATGATGTTATCCATAGCGGTAGAGGGGATAACACCGTTTATGGTGGTCAGGGGAACGATCGCATTTCTGCCGAGAAAGGTAATGACCTTCTGACCGGGGGTAAAGGATCTGATACCTTTAGCTTAGTTTCTAGTGACCCCGATAAGGAGTCCTTCAGCATTCAAGAGTTGTTTGGACTCGACACCATCACAGATTTTACTGTGGGTGAAGATCGCATCGAATTAGATGCGGATATTTTTGAGATGTTGGGAGGGGCGGGAAACCTTGCTGATAGTCAGTTTACCACAATTGCCAACTTTGATCCGACTAATCCCACTAATACCGGAGGGGCTAACCTAGTTTATAATTCCACCAGTGGCGTTTTGTACTACATTGACGGCACTGGACAAGCCATTCCGATTCTGAATTTAGGAGAAGGGTTAGATGACCTCGACTCCGACAGCTTCGATTTAATCTAGTAGCTGGCTGGGTGCTAGGTGGAGATATTTTTCTTAACTGAAATTACCATATTTTTGGTAATGTATTAATATTGATGAAATTTTGCTGGATAATAGTGGGGGTTGTTTAGGCTACATACGTGGCTGTTAATTTAACTAATTATTAATTGTGAAAAAAGTAAGTATTTATACACACAAAAAACGATGAATTATGAGGATTAGTAACCAGTCAACAAACCAACCATCCCCAGCGGCTCAGTCCCTAGCCGAGCGAGGTTTATGGTGTCAGCAGCAGAAAGATTATGGGAAGGCGGTAGATTGGTATAAAAGGGCGTTAGAGGTTTATTTTCCTTGGGCGGAGGTACATTATAATCTGGGATTTGTCTTAGAAAAATTGGGAGATGTAGAGGATGCGATCGCCTGTTACCGTCAAGCGATAATCCACAAGCCGAACTACACCAACGCCTATTATAACTTAGGGTTAATCCTACAACAGTCAGGGCGAGAAATCGAAGCGATCGCCGCCTATCAAAGCGCGATTTATCTGGAACCAGAAACCCCCATGCCTTATAGTAATTTAGGGGGTATTTTAGTAGGAAGAGGGGAATATCAAACCGCCTTAGAGATTCTCGGAGCCGCCCTAAAAAAGTGGCCGCAGACAGCCAGCCTCCATAATAACCTCGGTCGATCGCTATTAGGAAAACAGGATGGGGATAGGGCGATCGCCGCCTTTTTAAAAGCCGTACAACTGCAACCGGACAGTGCCATAATTCAACATAACCTAGGGAAAGCCCTGCAACAACAGGGAAGCCATATAGCCGCCCTAGAGTGCTTCCAAAAAGTGTTAAGCCTAGCGCCAGAATTTCCGGGTATCCATAGTGATTTAGCCTGGTCTCTGATGGAATTAGCAGATTTTCCAGAAGCGATCGCCCATTTAAAAGAAGCCATTAAAGGGCAGGAATTCCTGTTAACCGCCTATATAACCCAAAGTGAAAACCAAAGCGTTGACGGCAGTTTAGGAGAAGCCCAAAAAGCCTGCGCCCAGCTACTACAAGCACTCAACCAAAACGATATATCCGTGAGTGTGATCAAACTAGCCCAAACCTACTTTCACTTAGGTCAAGCCTTAGCAGAATACCAGAACTTTGGAGCGGCCGAACAATACTATCAAAAAACCCTGAAACTGCAACCAGACTTCACCGGCGCCCATTTAGCTTGGGGAGACATTCTGAGGGAACAGGGTCGTATCAAAGAAGCCCAAAAACATTATAACCAGAGTTTAGAACTATTAACCGCCGAACCCGAAACCAACCCACCCCTATCTCAACCCATTCCCGACCTACCAGAGTTACCCCCGGCTGACCCCGACCTACCAGCCTGTCAGGGATTAGACTGCCATCCTTGCCTAAAGCAGATTATAGAAAACTTTTCCCCCCAACAGGTAGGCAGCCATCAATACAAATTGAAACCCCCAGCGCCCTTACCTTTATGGAACATCACCGGAAACGTGACCATTTTACCCCAGGGGCGGGCGATTGTTGATCCGCGTCGCAATTGGTGGAAAGTCTGTAACGCCACCGCCATAATTAACGCGGAAGGGGAGATGCTGCCGCCATTTTCCCGATTTTATCCTACCCCCTTACCAGGTTGCCGTAACCATGACCCTCGCCGCCACCCAATTTTTGCCAAGGATGGACTCACAGAAGCAGAGGCGATCGCCGGAACTGTTGCGGTAGTATCAGGAATATCGGGTAGTGTTTACTTTCACTGGATGGTTGACGTACTGCCACGATTAGAAATTTTGCGACAGGCTGGCTACAATTGGCAGGATATCGATCGCATTGTAGTGAACAGTATCCGTCACCCCTTCCAACGAGAAACCCTGCAACGGTTAGGTATACCAGAATCCCAAATAGTCGAAAGCGACATTCACCCCCATATCCAAGCAGATCAGCTTTTAGTTCCGGATTTTGCCGGACCCGTAGGCTATCCACCACCGTGGGTGTTAGCTTGGCATCGTCGGACTTGGCTACAGGAGGAAACCGCAGGGGTTAACCTTAACTCAGAGGGCTTTCTGGAACTCTCTGACCCACAGAAATCTAAATTAGGTGATGAAAAACCACCAAAGCTCATCTATATCAGCCGTCATAGCGCCAAATATCGGCGGTTGTTAAACGAAGAGGCGATCGCCTCCCTATTGCAGCAGCGGGGATTTACCACCATCAACCCCGAAACCCTATCTGTAGCCCAACAGGCTCAAGTATTTTCCCAGGCGAAAGTCATTGTCGCATCCCACGGTAGCGGGTTAACCAATTTAATTTTCTGTCAGCCTGGAAGCACCATCATTGAACTCATGTCTCCCCACTACATTCGGCCTTACTTTTGGGGGTTAAGTCGGCAAGTGGGACTCCATCACTACTACATCACCGGAGAAGCCTTAGACTGCTATCCCCTCCGACAACTGATGTATCCTACTGCCTTAACAGAAGATATCTGGATTAACCCAGAGACCTTGCTAGAGTTGCTAGATTCTATACTCGCCACCGATACAGCCAGCCTCCCGACTTCTAGCCAGAAAAATGATCTCACCCAGCCATCAATGTCTAAGGTTACTATGATCAATTTTCCCAATTTAAGCGAAACCGCCCTAGCCGCCGGGTTTCAGAAACAAGCTGAATTTCATCTCCAAGGGGGTGACATTGATGCAGCCATAGCCGCTTGTGAACAGGCCCTTCACCATGACCCTAATTCTGCCATCACCTGTCAATTGTTGGGTAAAGTTTGGCAACAGCGGGGCGATGAATATTGGTCAAGATATTGGTATCAAAGGGCGCAGGCTCTTGGTTATAGGGAATCTGTGGTTGAGAGGAAAGACCCCCCCCAACCGGAAAGCCCAACTCAGGGGAAACCAGAGATTCCTCAAGCCCCAGAGGAGCCACCATCGGATATGGTGGCACAGGTAGAAGCGAATTTGCAGGAAAAACAATTTCAGCAGGCTTTGAGTCTGTGTCAGCAGGCTCTGGCATTAGACCCCGAGGCGGCGAATATTTACCCCCTGTTGGGTAAGGCTCTGTTGGGGTTGAAACGATTATCGGAGGCGGTGGCTGCTTTTGAGAAGGCGGTGCAGTTGAACCCCGCAGATGCCACAATTCACACGAATTTGGGAAGTCTCTATGCTCAAATGCAACGCTGGGAACAGGCGGTAAAATGCTATGAAAGGGCGATCGCTCTCCAACCGAACTTGGTAGCCGCTCATCGGAATTTGGGTAAAGTATGGCAGAAGTTGGGACAACCTCAGCAAGCCCTTAGTTGTCGATATCAGGCTTTGATTTGGCAGCCAGACCAGGGGGAAGCCTCGGAGTTTTTGGCGGTGGGTAATAGCCTTTTACAAGGTGGCAGACTCCAGGAGGCTGAGGTGTGTTATCGCCAGGTGGTCAGGCGATCGCCCCACGATTCCCAAGCCTATCACAATTTGGGGGAGGTTCTCTCGGCTCAAGGTTTGTGGTCCCAAGCGGAAGCCGCCTATCGGCGCGCGGTGGAGTTGCAACCGGACTCTTTTGAATCTCGCAATAGTTTGGGACAAGCCCTGGTGGCTCAAGAAAAGTGGGATGATGCGATCGCCTGTTATGGTCGCGCCCTGGAACAAAATCCCCGCCTGTTGATGGCTTTGGAAAATTTGTCTAAGGCTTTACGCCATAGTAACAAGACCTTACCTTCTAGTCAGGGGCGTTGGTTAAGTTTGATTGCTGGGCGACAAATACCCGAAGAGTTGCCACCGCCAGGGGGTGGGGCTTTTGCGCCGCCAGATGTAGATGTAGCCTTGGAAAGGGCCACGGAGTTATATCAGCAAAAACGCTATCAGGCTTGCGTCCAGCAGTGTCAGCAGGTGGTGCAGTGGCGACCGAGGGAAGCCAGAGCATATAGTCTCTGGGGGAAGGCTCTGGTGGGTTTGGCGGCTTATGGTAAGGCGCTACGCTGCTATCAACAGGCGATCGCTTTGGAACCGAAAAATGGCCTATGGCATCAGGAGTTAGGGGAATTGTGTCTGCAAGTGCGACGCTACCCAGAGGCGATCGTCAGTTTACAGGAAGCTGTCAAATTAAAACCCCATCCCCGCATTTATCGCAGTCTAGCCAGCGCCTGGGGAGCCTTGGGTAAAGAAGGGGCGGGTTGACAAGGCTGGCTGGTCGGAAGCATGGCTGACCGTGGAACCCGCCCCTACAGGACTGTTTGTTTGAAGCTATCCAGGCGAAACCGGAACTGGCTTCCTTGGGGGAATGTTTGGTTGGGATAGGGGGTTATGGCGTAGGGGGCAGAAAACTCAGGCGATCGCTTGTTATCAGGTGGCTGTTACTACCCACCCCCACAGTGCTAAGGCTCATCAACAGTTAGCCGAAGCCCTCTATCATTTAGGGCGACAGGGAGAGGCGATGACCTATTATCGTCGCGGATTTGAGTTAGCCGAACGTCGGGAACCTACACCCCCCCGACAAGTTCAGCCACAACGACCTTGGTGGGAGCGTTTTCCCGGTTTCGGTTGGCTGAGAGGGAACCGCAGAAGGCTTCCTATAGGGGAAGATTATCAATCTCCGTTACCTACTTCCCACCACCAGATTTTACCCTCTCCACCCGTGGCGGTTTTGCCCCCGGTGCAATCTGTGAGTTCCCCGACAGCAGACACCCAGAAACCTCCTCAGCGGCGGGTAGAAGAACCTGTAACCCCCCCAAATCACATCCCTATGGGGGGGGTGGCTTCTGCATCACCACCCGGTCAACCAGGCTGGGAAGAGGCGATCGCTTCCGCCACAGCGAAAAATTGGCAGGGCTGTGTTGATATTTGTCGCCACCTGCTCGAGAGGGAACCGGAACGCCTGGAGGTGTTGCAGCTATTAGCCCAGGCTCTGGAAGCCTTGGAGCAATGGTCTGATGCCGCTGGGTTTTACCAAAAAGCGGTGGCTTTGGCTCCTGAACATGGGGAAATGTGGGTGCATTTGGGGGATGTTTATGTGGTTATGCAGGCTTGGGAGCAGGCGATCGGCGCTTATCAAAAGGCAGTGGCTCTGGCTCCCGATTTGGTCTCAGTTTGGGAGGTGTTGGGGAACCTGGAGTTGGGACGAGAAAATTGGTCGGAGGCGGCGGAAATTTATCGCCGGGTGCTGGAGTTGAATCCCAACAGTTGGGAGGTTTATCATAAGTTGGGTGATACTCTCCAGGAGTTGGGTCGCATTGATGAGGCGATCGAAGCCTTCCGGCGGGCCACGGAGTGCGCCTCGGGAAAGGCAGGGGGATGAGAATGATTAAAATTTGTAAAAGAATGAAAGCGATCGGGTTTTATGAGGTAAAATTATGGTAATTGTTTTCCATGTAAAATATACCATAAATTTGGAGGAGTTTTTAGACCTTCCGGAAACTCAACCTGCGAGTGAATATCTGAAAGGAGAAATCACCCAGAAACCGATGCCTCCAGGAGAAAATAGCACCTTACAAATCCGTTTAGGGACGGTTATTAATGAGGCTTTTTTACCCCCAAAGTTAGCTCATGCCTTTACCGAGTTATGGTGTGACTTTGGCGGACAGTCCCTCGTAACCGATATCAGCGTTTTCACTTGGGAGCGCATTCCCCGAACTGAAAAAAGGAGAATTGCGAATCGCTTTGAAGTTCATCCAGATTGGGTTATTGAAATTTTATCTCCCGAACAATCAGCCAATCAAGTGATCAGAAAAATCATGTTTTGTCTGAGTCAAGGAACACAGTTGGGATGGTTGGTCGATCCGAAGGATGAATCGGTGATGATACTGAAACCGGACTCATTTCCGGAAGTTAAACTGGGAGAGGATATTTTGCCGGTTTGGGAGCATCTCAAAGAGTTTCAGCTTTCAGCACGAGAAATGTTTGCTTGGTTAAGTCTTGACAACAGAGAACCGAATCGTTCAATTAATCTAAAATCATCAAATTCCCATGACGATTGATAAAAGCTCACACATCCCATTCCGTCGCCGCCTCGATACTCGTCCAGTCAAGCCGCGTCTAACATTAGCGGAAACTCACTGGAAGTTGGGGAAAGCTTTGGCTTTACGAGAAAAATGGTCAGAAGCAGCGATCGAATTGCGACAAGCGATCGCTTTAGACAACGACTGGGTGGAACCTCAGCGAGAGTTAGCTAGGGTTTTGGTGAAGTTATCAGCCTGGGATGAGGCGGCGGGGGTGTTGCGACAAGTAGCGGAAAAGTCCCCAAACGATAGCCAAGTTTGGCACCTGTTGGGGGATGCTTTGTCGGGGTCAGAACAATGGTCAGAAGCCGTGGCAGCCTATCAAAATGCGATCGCTCTTGAGCCGGATTTTGTCTGGTCTCATAATAACTTAGGAGATGCGCTGCGACAGTTGGAGCGGTGGGAAGAGGCGGCGGAGGCTTATCAAAATGCGATCGCTTTAAAAGGGGATTTTGTCTGGTCTCATAATAACCTAGGGGATGCTCTCTTCAAGCTAGAAAGATGGGATGAGGCGGCGGAGGCTTATCAAAATGCGATCGCTTTAGACAAAGACTCACTGATACTTCAGCGAAATTTAGGTAAGGTTTTGGTGAAGTTATCAGCCTGGGAAGAGGCGGTGACCCTGTGGCAACAGGTAGCGGAAAAGTCCCCAAACGATAGCGAAGTTTGGCATCTGTTGGGGGATGCTTTGTCGGGGTCAGAACGATGGTCAGAAGCGGTGGCAGCCTATCAAAATGCGATCGGTCTTGATGGGGAGTTCTCTGGCTCTCATAATAACTTAGGGGATGCTCTATTAAAGCTAGAGCGATGGTCTGAGGCGGCGGAAGCCTATCAAAATGCGATCGGTCTTAACCCGGAGTTCTTTTGGTCTCATAATAACTTAGGGGATGCTCTATTAAAGCTAGAGCGATGGTCTGAGGCGG